>JBKPQV010000217.1:0-3214 GCA_046734235.1 Acidobacteriota bacterium | reverse complement strand
CGGGGGTGTGAGACGTCTATACCATGAGTTTGGGATCCTTGCCAATATTAACTTGTGCTACTATCTGCCCACGGCCATTGCCCTCCCTGATAACTGACGCCGCCAGGATCTTGAAGTATGCTCAGTTCCCTCGCCCGGAGAATCATCACCTTAACACTTACGCACTCGCTGCTTTGCTCAGTCGTCTTTACTCAACAGCAAACAAAAGGGGAGAGTCGACCTAGGCGAGTTCAAAGTGAATGGCCTCAACCTCCAACTTCTACAGTCACTATTCCGACGCCTGTCTTAACTTCGATTGCTGGTCCTGAACCAAAAATTCGCGTAGCCCTTAGCACTGACGCCAAATCGGCGACCATATCAACAACCAGCCAGTTGATGAATGCCAGTGGCAATGGCAACACGTTGTTGGCTCTCGACACTTCAAGAGTTCGAGTCGAGCCAAGACTGTTGTCACCACTTCCGCAATCAAATATTGAATTGTATCGAGTGGTTGTGGCCGGGGCTGCCTCACGCGCTGAAGCTGAGGACAGCGAGAAAGAGATTGAGAAAATAGCTAATGAAGACACCCAGGTGATGTTTGATACGGAAACAAAAACCTGGGGACTTGTAGTCGGTTCGAAACAACCCAAGGAGGAAGCTGACGAATTACAAGCGCGTCTCGAAGAAGCGGGAATCGACGCCAACATTACACCAATAAAACGCGAGAACGGTGACGACACTGGCGAACAGAAGCAGGCAATAGCATCTTCAACGAACCAACCGCAAAGCGGAATCCGGCTCGCAAATAAAATTAGTTTCCCTTCTCGCGAAGTCGTTGCTTCGTCGGCAACAAACGCTCGATTGCTTAGTTCAAGTGCTCCTGTGTCATTTGCGTCCGACGATGAGTTGCAGGCTCCAGTTCGGTATAACGAACGCCCCTATCGTGGACGTATTGAAGTTTTCACCAATCTTCGTGGTTCACTAACAGTTGTAAATGAATTAGGACTCGAAGATTACGTGCGAGGCGTAGTTGCTAATGAGCTTTCACCCGGGGGCTACCCGGCAATCGAAGCATTAAAAGCTCAAGCGGTAGCAGCCCGAACTTACGCTCTGAAAAACCGCGGGCAGTTTATGGCCCAGGGTTTTGATCTATTGCCCACCACACGATCGCAGGTGTATCGAGGTTTAACTTCAGAGAACCCGCTTTCAACAAGGGCAGTGGACGAGACCCGAGGAATAATTGCCACTTATGCGGGTGAACCGATTAACGCGCTTTACACGTCAACTTGCGGTGGTCGCACGGAAAACTCCGAGAACATTTTTAACGACGCTATTCCTTATCTTCGCGGACGCGAATGCGCGGCTGAAGGGACAGCAGCATTTACAACATTCACCGTTAAAACTAATCGTGCTCCGATTGATCTTCGCTCAGAGAACCACCTGGCAGCGGCCCGCGATGTCGGGCTGCTGAGTGTGCAGAACGTCAATACTTTTCCGCGCCTCACCGACTCATGGCTCGCTGATGAAATCGATGCTAACGAAGTGCGCAATCTGCTGGCCAATGTCGCGCGCATTGCTCGCCAACCAATGGCGCCTGTTGGTGAGGACATAAACCGTCCCGGGCCCTTTGCGACCGCGTTGCTCACAACAGTAGTGGGTGAGAGCCGTAGCAGCACGTTAATGAACGATGCTGATGCTGATTACTTGCTGCCCGTTCGCGATGCTGATGAAATACCTGCGCAGAACCGCGCAGACCTGGCAATGCTAGTCAGGGATGGTTTTCTTTCGATCTATCCTGACGCAACTCTGCGACCCAAAGACCGACTCTCACGCGCTCGTGTCATTCATGCGATCGTCAAACTCCTGGAGACAAGAAACTTATTGCAGCTTCAAAAAGGGACCGCCCGGCCAACAGCCGAGGGCCAACTCATTCTTCGAACTACGAGAGGCAAAGATCAGATAATAAAAATAAATCCGGATGCCTTTCTATTTCGACAGATCGGCGACAATCTTTACAGTGTTCGTTCCATTGCGCTTGTCGGCGGCGAGCCTGTGATGTTTCACCTCGGTCCAAATGGTCTAATCGACTATCTGGAAGTAAAGCCGGCGCCCAACGGTGCAGCAGCAGATCGATTTTCGCCATTCAGTAACTGGACGAAAGAGCTGTCTCCCCGGCAGGTACAAGCACGTCTCGCAAGATCCGCCAGAGGAATTGGACAGCTCATTGATTTGAGAGTTTTAAATCGTGGTTACTCACACCGCGTTACGGACCTTGAGGTAGTCGGAACGAGTGGAACGGCACACGTTCGCGGAGGTCGTATTAGATCTGCACTGGGCTTGAAAGAGCAATTGTTCGTTATCGATCGAGAGTACGACGACTATGGCAACGTCGCGAGCTTTGTTTTCAGGGGACGAGGTTGGGGTCATGGAGTTGGGATGTGTCAGGTGGGCGCCTACGGCCTGGCGAAGCAAGGATGGAGTTACGAACAAATCCTAAAAGCCTATTACACAGGAATCGATCTCACTAAGATGTATTAATTGCAGACCTAAACTTACAGCGCGTCATGCGGCAAACGAATTCATCCACCGATTACGCAGATTACGCCGATCTCGGGAAGTGAATTTTTCGAAAATGATTTCAAATCGGCGTAATCGGTGGATGGTCTCTTCTCAAGTTTGAAATGCGCTTCACCCGCAACCAATTAATCGGTGGACTGCTCCTACTTACAACAGTCTGGATAGTTATCCTTTTGCGCGTGATATTCTCTGGTTCGTGAGAGAATCAAGTAAGCCTGTAATAGCCATCGTTGGTCCAACTGCATCTGGTAAGAGTACGCTCGGAATTGAAGTCGCTCTGAAGCTCAATGGCGAGATCATCAACTGCGATTCGGTGCAGGTCTACCAGGGC
The DNA here is from genome assembly GCA_046734235.1 of Acidobacteriota bacterium. GTDB lineage: Bacteria > Acidobacteriota > Blastocatellia > Pyrinomonadales > Pyrinomonadaceae > PSRF01. The sequence continues at coordinate 327 of JBKPQV010000217.1, read as the reverse complement.
ATTCAAATCGCTACGGCGAAGGTTCCCTTTGAAGAACGTAAAGGCATTCCGCACCATCTGATCGATTTTGTTCCTCCGGAAGTTAACTACACAGCGGGAGAATGGGCCCGAGAAGCAGCTATTAAGATCGAGGAGATCGAACAGCGAGGACGCGTTCCCTTACTGGTAGGAGGAACAGGGTTCTACTTGCGAGCACTTAGACAGCCTTTTTTTGTCAGTCCACAAACTGATGATACGCTGCGCAAGCGCATCTCGAGTATTCGCGAGCGACATGGTCCGGAACATCTTCACAAGCTCTTAAAACGACTTGGCCCAGCCGCAGCCGAC
>JBKPQV010000216.1:0-4839 GCA_046734235.1 Acidobacteriota bacterium | reverse complement strand
AAGGCAAACCTATGAAGCAACCACTTAGTCTACTATCACGCCGCAATTTTCTTCGTGGCCTATCGATTACTGCTGCTGGTCTTGCGCTCAGTCCAAAGTACATCGCTGAATTGTTAGCGCAAAACAGCGGTCGCAAACTTGGGATCGCAATGCTCGGCTTGGGAGGCTACGCAAAGAATCAACTAGCGCCAGCTCTGCGTGAGACGAAGCTGTGCGAACTTACCGCTGTCGTAACCGGACACCCTGAAAAGGGTGAGCAGTGGGCCAAAGAGTACAACCTGAAGAAGGAGAACATCTACAGCTACGAAACGTTTGATCGTATCGCTGATAACAAAGATGTAGACATCGTTTACGTAGTCACACCACCCGCATTACATCCTGAATTCACAATTCGCGGCGCCAGGGCCGGAAAACATGTCATTTCGGAAAAACCGATGGCGACTTCTGTGGCCGATTGCGACAAGATGATTGCAGCGTGTAAGAAGGCAAAGGTCCAGCTCGGTATCGGTTATCGGATGCATTACGATCTGTTTCGCAAAGAATTGATGCGGATAGTTCAGGCTAATGAGTTTGGTCCATTCATGAAGTTGTCAGGGACTTTCAGTTTCGTGATGAACCAGCATCAATGGCGTATTGAGAAGAAGTTGGCCGGTGGAGGCGCGATGATGGACCTGGGCATCTACATAGTTCAAGCAGGGATGCAGGCGACAAATTCGACGCCTGTGTCCGTTACTGCTCACGAAGAGCCAAAACTTCGACCCGAGTTTTTCACAGAGACTGAGGAGACGATTAAGTTCACACTAAACTTTCCAAATGGCGCAAAACTCGATGGCACCACCAGTTTCAACGGAAACGGAAACTACTTCAAAGCTGAAGGCGCCAAAGGTTGGTTTGAAATGACTCGTGGAAGTTTCAGCTACAATGGTGGCGTTGGTCAGACAAGTAAAGGTCCGTTGAATTATCCGTGGGTTAATCAGCAAGCACTACAAATGGATGACTTCGCCGATTGTGTTTTAACAGGGCGCAAAACCCCAGTGCCTGGCGAGATGGGCCGTACTCACATGGCAATCATCACGGCCGTGTATGAAGCCGCACGGACGGGTAAAGAAGTAAAGGTAAAAACCTAAGTAATCAGTATCGTGCTTTGCCCACAGCAATTTAGAACACCGGAGTGTTTATGAGATCGAGGCTTATTTCACTATTTCTTTGTCTTCTAGTAGCAACTACCTCCTTCGCACAATCCAAACGAAACACCAACGTCATTCTCGAGCGTGACATTCGCGCGGAGCTCGGATTTCTGGCGAGCGATGCTATGCAAGGACGAGGCAGTGGAACGGGATATGAACGACTTGCCGCTGAATACGTTGCTTCACAATTCAAACAGTTCGGCCTTGAACCTGCCGGAGATACTGACACCACCGGTCAAAAAGGATTTGTCCAACGGGTGTCTCTCTCAAGCATGAAGTTTAGCGAAACACCAACACTCTCAGTCACAAACGGCAGCGAAACACATAAGTGGCAATTTGGAAAGGATCTCCTCGTTTCCCTTCTCCGGGCACCAAAGGTCACTGGCAACCTGCAGGTAATTGACGCCGAAGGCAATCCATCAAAGGGCGCGTTTGTTTTGGTTAAGTTATCTGACGCTGCTGATGGTCAGAAGCGCCAGGATGCCGTTCGTAAAGCTCGTGCTGCTCAAGCAGCTGGCATCATGCTCCTGGAAACAGAAGCTAATCAGAAGACCCGCGAAGCTGGCTCAGCCCGTCTCCCTAATCTGACTATGCGTCTTTCAGGTAATAGTGGGAGCGATCAATCGTTTGCGATGATCGCTTTGAGCAAAGCTGTTTTTGATTCAATCGCCTCTTTGCCCAGCGGCTCGAAAGTCGACTTCAGTGGGCCTACACAAGCCGCGACTGAAACTTACACCTGGAATGCGGTTGGTGTTTTGCCGGGGTCGGATCGTCGCGCAGCAAGCGAAGTAATCATGTTGAGCGCTCACTTGGACCATCTCGGTGTTAACGAAAATGCGCAGGCCGGAGCTGACGCCATCTTTAATGGCGCCGACGATGATGCATCTGGCTGTGTTGCTGTTTTGGAACTTGCACGAGTGCTCGCCGCCGGTAAGCGTCCAAAACGAACCATCTACTTTATTTGCTTCGGAAGCGAAGAACGTGGTGGATATGGTGCCCAGTACTTCGTTGCCAACGCCCCTGTACCTCTCGAACAAGTTATTGCTGACATCACTTTTGAAATGCTGGGCCGCCCGGACACCAAGGTCCCTGGCAATACTCTTTGGTTAACCGGATATGAGCGTTCCACGCTTGGTCCCGAACTCGCGAAACAGGGCGCTCTATTAGTGGCCGATCCACATCCTGAACAAAACTTTTTTCAGCGCTCTGATAATTACACCCTTGCTTTGCGAGGCATTGTGGCTCACACGGTTTCCAGTTTCGGTCTACATACCGACTATCACCGGGTTAGTGACGACTTATCCAAAATCGATTTCCCGTTTATGACTCAGTCGATCAACTCAATGCTCAAACCGATCACCTGGCTTGCAAATTCTGCTTTTAAGCCCACCTGGTTGCCTGGCAAAGCACCAACCAGAGGTTAGTCAGGATGAAACCAAAGTTCTTTGCAACGCCCCAGGCTTTCCGTAACTGGCTAGAGAAGAATCACGCCACAAAAACCGAACTGTTTGTTGGTTTCCACAAGAAGGACTCGGGGAAAAAGAGCATCACTTATAAGCAAGCGTTGGACGAAGCACTCTGTTTTGGCTGGATTGACGGCGTCAGAAAACGCCTTAACGACACGAGCTTTGTGCAGCGCTTCACTCCGCGGAGAGCCAAAAGCATCTGGAGCTTGATTAATGTTCGCCACGTAGAGCGATTGCGCAAAGAGGGTCGCATGCAACCCGCTGGACTTGCGGCTTTCGAGCAGCGCCAAGCAAAACGCACTGGAGTGTATTCGTTTGAGAACCGACCACGTGAATTATCTGTTGAGTTCATGAAACAGTTCCAATCAAATAAAAAGGCCTGGGATTTTTTTCAGTCAGAACCGCCTTACATCAAACGCGTGTGTATTTTCTGGGTCATGAGCGCAAAGAAAGAAGAGACGAAGATCAGACGACTCGAGCAGTTGATCGAGTCGTCGGCTAAAGGACAAAGACGTGGCGTACTTGAGACCAAACCGAAAAGTAAGTCGAATCCGTCATAACAAGCCAAAGGAGGCTGTTCCGTAAATGCTAAGGCACCTAGGTAGCAAGATTCTCAGCATTAGCTCGCTTATTCTGATTTCTTCTTCTTTCGTTTTGGGCCAAGCCACTACGGACAACTATCAGCCCGGCCCTGATTCAAAGCCACAACCTGGAGTTCCGAAGGGTGAAGTCATAAAACTCAGTTTTGATAAGTCCAAACTTTTTCCCGATACAGTGCGCGATTATTGGATCTACGTGCCGGCCCAATACAAGCCTGAGAAACCAGCCTGCGTGTTCGTGATGCAGGATGGCATCCGGTGGGAAGCACCAATCGTTTTCGATAACTTGATTAACAAAAAAGAGATCCCGATCTTGATTGGCGTCTTTATTAGTCCCGGAGTTGTCAAAGCCACCGATGGCACTACTGCGCTCGATCGGTTCAATCGCAGTTTTGAGTACGACGGCCTTGGCGACAATTACGCGCGATTCCTTCTTGAGGAGCTGCTGCCTGAAGTCGAAACTAAGAAGACTTCCGATGGTCGCGCAATTCGTCTTTCTCACGAGGGAAATGATCGCGCGATATCAGGTGCCTCGAGTGGTGCGATCGCTGCGTTCACTGCAGCCAGGGAACGACCTGACGCATTTAGCCGCGTCTTTAGCTCCATCGGAACTTATGTGGACCTGCGCGGTGGCATGCGTTATCCCTCGTTAATCCGCAAGCATGAACCAAAAGGAATTCGCATCTATCTGCAAGATGGATCGAATGATCTAAATAACTATGGTGGCGACTGGTGGATGGTTAACCAGACGATGGAGCGAGCACTGCTCTTTGCAGGATACGAAGTCGAACATGCCTGGGGCGATGGTGGACACACTGGCAAACATGCCACCGCCATTTTTCCGGACGCACTCCGCTGGCTCTGGAAAGATTGGCCCAAGCCTGTAAGCTCCACTCAGACGAAGAATCCAACACTGAACGATATATTGCTGCCAGGCGAAGGCTGGCAGATGGTCGCCGAAGGTTACAAATTCACCGAGGGACCAGCGACAAACTCTCGCGGTGAGGTGTTTTTCACCGATGTTACCAGCAATCAGATTCATAAAATCTCGCTCGACAACAAGGCGAGCCTCTTCATGTCTGACTCGAAGCGAGGCAACGGCCAGGCTTTTGGACCAGATGGTCGCCTTTATGTAGTACAAAGCGGAGCTCAAAAAGTTGTTGCAATCGACGGCGAAGGTAAGATATCGGTCATCGCGGAAGGCTTTGTCGGGAACGACATCGTGGTGGCTCACAACGGCAACATCTACGTTACCAATCCTCCAGCTGATAGTGAAAACGCACCGAGTAAGATCTGGTTGATCAGGCCTAATGGCGAAAAGACACTTGTTGACACCGGCCTGAAATACTCAAATGGCATCACGCTTAGTCCAGATCAGACTCTGCTTTATGTTGCGGACTACCGCTCTCATTGGGTTTACAGTTACGCCATCAAAGCTGATGGAACGTTGCAGTCGAAACAGAAGTTCTATTGGTTGCATGTTCCTGATACCGGCGACCAAAGCAATGCCGACGGGATGCGTGTTGACGTTGACGGAAGATTGTATGTTGCTACGGCAATGGGTATCCAAGTTTGCGATCAAGCAGG
>JBKPQV010000215.1:0-14752 GCA_046734235.1 Acidobacteriota bacterium | reverse complement strand
ATCGATAAATGGCTCATTACTATCGAGCCGCGACCAGGGACCATCATTGATGTAGAAATAATGAAGTCGTTGTTGGCCTGCGGGTGATTTGTCAGCCACTAGCTTCTTTTCAAGAGCGTCATTGCCGCTCCAGACCTGGCGCAAAAATAACGGATCAAGCAACTTGGCCGCTCCAATGATCTTCTTCAAAGCTAGCTTGTCTTTGGCACTCAGACGCGTGGTGTTTGCAGTCAACACAGTCGGTGCAAAGCGGGCAATCTTTTTGGCAAGATCCGGATCGCCATTAGCTTGCTTTTTTTGACTCAACACTGGCGCACCTGTAATCAAAGTAATCAAAACAATTGCTATCGATCTTCTCATGGTAGTCATAAATGATCCTCACCGATTTTTCGGCCACAGATTTTAACGGATGAAACTGATCAGAAAATGTCCGACGAACTTTAGTTTGTCGAATTCCCTCCGGAGGTGTCACTGGAAATTTGCGAATCTAATCAAGCCAAACGACGACAAACTAAAGTTCGTCGGACATTTTCTGATCTGTTTCATCTGTGTAAATCCGTGGCCAACACCCCATCAAAGATTTTGCCTGTTCTTCAAAATCTTCACGAACGACGCGGAACGCAACTCCTGCAGCGTTAGCCCGGACAAATCCAGCGCCTCTTTTTCCGTGAGCGCTCCGCAATTGATCGCGCGCAGGAAGTAGTTGAGCAAACCTTGTCCTGTCGCAGCATCGTCAAACACATCGCCGACGAGCGTTGCTTTAGCTGCTTTTTCGACAAAATTCTTCAAACGCTCCGATGCAGCTTCCAAACTCTCCAGGAAGAAGGAATAGACAGCTGCGTAACGAGTCGGGAGTTGAGCCGGATGCAAATCCCATCCCTGGTAAAACCCGGTAACAAGCGAATGCTGAATGTGATCGTAATGAAGCTTCCACGCTCGATGCACAACCTGCCGGTTTTCTTCAATCTCTTCTGCAGTGAGTTTTGGTCCACCTTCAACAAACCTGTGAGGCGCCACAGGCATGATGTTTGTTGCGCCGTCGGACAACCAAATACCAGTTCCTGCAAATGAAACCTGCATCATGCTTTTCGCGAAGTCACAGGCTGGATGCATCATGTGCTGGTGCGCCGCGGTAATGTTGCAACCAGCTGTGTAATCGTAAGTCCCAAAATGAGCCGCTACACAACGTCCTTCTGCGGCACCCAGCAAACGCGGAAGATTAATCTCACCTCGATGGTTGATAATCGACTGCGTAGTTTCGATCATCATCTCAAACTTCAAACTGCCGGCTGCTAAGTTATTCTGTTTTTCTAACCGATTTAGTAGCGACGCTAGGGTGAATACCTGATCGGGAATTGTGATCTTTGGCAAAGTTATTACAAAGTTTGCCGGAAGCTGACCATTCAATTGCTCCACCAGTGTCGAAACAAAAATATCGAGCGTTCGAAAACTGCGTGCACGTAGCTCTTCATTGAACGGCTTTATACGAATACCGATAAATGGTGGCAAGGTCTTGTTTCTATATCCTTCGGCAACTTCTTTTGCTGCCGATTCTGCATGCCCATCTTCTTCGGCATCAGGCCGGTTTCCGTAGCCATCCTCAAAATCAATACGAAAGTCTTCGACCGGTTCACGACGCAACTTTTCACTGACGCGCTGGTAAATCGTATGCGCTAACCAGGCAGGCTTATTTTTTCTACGCAGTTGCTCGGGCTCATTCTCTAACCTAACGACAAGAAGTTCTGCGTCATCTATCGCTTCGGGAAGTAGCTCCGCGCCTGGAAGTTCAAGTGCTCGCGCAAACGTAATGAAGTCGGGAGCAAATTGATCCACCGAACGACGAGCTATCGAGCCAAGTCGGTCAGCTGAATCCGACTTGAATAGATGCGCACCCCCGTAAACGGTATGGACCGGTTGCCGCCGGCCGGTTTCGCCGGGGTAATGTTTGCTGAACTCCTCATTGGCACGCTGAAGTCCGTCAGTCAAATCGCGCAGCGAGTCGGGCGAAAGTGAAGCTTTCATATTTTCCTCGGTCAACTCAATGTTTAGAGAATGCTCCTGAGTTTAATAAAGGGCTGTGGAAAAAACGAACCTCCTTGGAGTGCGGTGGCCCGGCACCGCTTCGTTACAGCGATTCTTTCGATTAGGACGTGAGATTCGAAGTCCTGTTGTAACAAAGCGGTGCCAGGTCAGCGCCCTCCAAGGAAAGATCCACCTCAAGTTTTCCTCAACCACCCACAAACGCTCAAAATCCTGAACAAAATCGCGCATTTTTGAATCCTGCCAAAGGTCAAGTTTTTCTCAACTCCCCGGAGATAACTTGTAGACGTTCAAACGGACTGCCCTTTGTCGGAGGCAAGACTTTGATGCGAAGGCCCAGAATCAGTATCAAAAACCTCATATTGATTAGTTCACTTGTCGCAATGGCTCTTCTCGTTAATAACGAATTAGCGACAACCGCCCACGCGGATTTGTTGACTTCTTCAGTAATCGTTCAATTCGCTCAGGACCCGGCAGCAGTTTACAAAGCTAAGACAGAGAATGCCGGCGGCAATGTTTCTGCAGAACAATTGCAAACATATCGCAATCAATTAAAAGCCAATCACGATCAGTTTCTGACCGATCTGCGAAATCGAGGAATTTCTTTCGCGCTTGATGGTGTCGATGTCCCTAACTTCGCCGGCAACATCGCAGGCCACGTCGACTTTCGTTACACACTAGTGCTCAACGGCATTGCGCTGAAAGTAGCTCCGTCAGTAATTCCCACGTTGAAGAACTTGCCCGGAGTGAAGTCAGTCAATGCGACACGCGCCCTCAAACTTCAACTCGAAAAGAGCGTCGACTACATCAACGCTCCTGCTGCATACGGTCAAGTTCAGGAACTAACTCCATTCGACGACCTGCGGGAAGGTTACGAAGGCCAGGGCATCAATGTCGCTGTCTTAGATACAGGGATCGATTGGACCCATCCGATGTTTGGTGGCGATCCGACTCCGCCGCGTTTAGGCATTGCTCCCTCAGTAGCCGCAGTAAACACAAATCAAAAAGTAATTTATTACATGACGTTCACAGGTGGTTTGATTGACGACTTTGGACATGGATCAGCCGCAGCTTCAGATATTGCGGGCTATCTTGGACTGGCACCAGGTGCAGATAAGTTACCAAACACTGCTGATGATGTTCGCCTTCATGGCGTCGCACCTCAAGCGAAGTTGATGGGCTACAAAGTATGCCTCGGGGTCGGTAGCTGCTTGAGCACTTCAACGATCATGGCAATCGAGGATGCCGTCAGTCCTGTAACTGTTGATCTACAGCCAAAGCCAGTTGCGCACGTGATCAACATGAGTTTGGGTGGACCAGGTGGTCCAGACGATGATTCCGCCGTAGCCGCAAGCAACGCAGCGTTGTTAGGAACGATTGTGGTGGCCTCTGCTGGAAATGAGGGACCGGGTGAAGGGACGGTTGGCTCGCCAGCAGCTGGCCGCCATGTGATCGCCGTTGGCGCAAACAACGATCCGGCAAGTGGTTCCAACACCGCTGACTTGATCGGTGGTCGCACTGGAATGATCGCCAACCTACTCGACGGTTCTGCCGCGATTACTGTCGATATAACTCAGAACTTCGTCTACTGCGGTCTCGCTGAAACGCCAGCGGATTGTCCCGACACCGTAAGCGGCAAGATTGCACTCATCGCACGAGGGAGTACGGTTGAGTTTGGCGATCCAGTCAATGCGGGCACAGGTCTCTTCTCAAATAAAGCTGCTAACGCATTTGTGAAGGGGGCCATTGCAGCAGTTATTTACAACAATGTAGATGGAGAACTCTCCGCCGCGACAGTCCGCGCGTCTCTAATCCCGGTTGTCGGTGTATCAAAACTCAATGGCGAATACCTCAAGTCACAAATCGCAGCCAATGGAATTTCATCTTCTCCAGTACGTCTGAATAAGGCACTTTTCTTCCAACCGCAGATGACGGATTTTTCGTCGCGTGGACCAATACAAGGATTAGGCCAAGTCAAACCTGATGTCACCGCACCAGGTCTGAACATCTATGGCGCTACAGTTCGTGTCGGTCTGGCAGAGACAAATACTGCGACAATGTTTGACCCAACTGGTTACATCCATGCCAGTGGCACAAGCTTCTCCGGACCTCATGTGAGCGGCGCAGTTGCAATCATCAAGCAGGCCCATTTGAACTTTAGTCCGGCGATGATTCGTGCGGTGCTAACGAACACATCAACAAACCTTCGCACTGCTCAGGGCACTCCACGCGGCGATGGAACCGCATCGGAACCGATAAACGCGCAAGGCGGTGGCCTAATCAACGTCAAAGCCGCGGTTGATGCTAGAGCAATCATGGGCATAACCGGTGACGGGCTCAATGAACCTTCTATTCTTGCGAGTCATTCGTTTGGAGAGGATCCAGTACTCAACAACCGCATCCTCAATACAAGAAGCGTTACAGTGACAATTCAGGACACTTCAGGTCAGGGCGGAACTTATAACCTTTCAACAGCAAACAATCGCTACTTCGATCTTAATGGCGTCACAGCGAAAGTGAGCGCTGCGTCTATCAATGTACCCGCTAACGGAAGCGCCACTTTTACAGCTTCGGTAACTTTGGATGGTGATAAAGTGCGCGACGCATCGGCTCCGAAAGAGCTTCAGTGGTATGTCGTGGCTCGACGTGCAAATAGCAGCGAAACCCTGCGCATACCGATGTACTGGCGGGCAAATCCTTCAACTCCAGCATCAGGGAGTGGCTCATCAGTAACTGAAACTTATACGGGGTCTGTCCTCGCCAGCGATGGCGGACTGCAGCGAGATATTCTTAAAGATTATGTCGCAGCAGACGTCACGTACGTCGATGTCCCATTCGTGGTGGGTCCAGCCACGGTGGGCATCGACGCCACGTTGGATTTTGCGTCGACACACATTGCCGACATTCCGGGAGTCGGAACACTGGGAATTCCTGATCTCGACTTCCTGCTTTTTGACCCAACTGGTCAGGAGATTGGCAGCTCAGCCAATGGTGGCGGTCCAGAACATTTGACGGCACCCGTCACCCAACCTGGAACTTACACGTATCGAGTTTATGGTTGGTTGAACCCGCCGACAGATTTCACGATCACAAGCACGCAGGAGCTTGGCGGAAGTCCGCCGACCCCACAGCCGTTTCTTGCAGACTTCATCGATTTACAGCAGCAGCGAATCGACTTTGACGGTAACTACAAACTCTCCTGGTTACCGGCGGAAGGTAACGTTGTCAAATATGAAGTTGAAGAGTCAGTAAACGGGTCAAGTTTCTCAGTGGTTAAGACTACCGACCCCGCAACGACTAGCCTCACCTTTACAAATGTAGCCGACGGCATTCGCAGTTACCGGCTGCGCGCAATCCTTCCAGGTAAGATCGGTTTCTTTGTAACCATCCCAAGCAACGTAGAAACGCTCGTCATAGATCGCCGTGTAAAGCTGAATATCACCAAGAATACTAAGTCTGCAATTTCCGGTGTTTCGTTTGCGGGTGGGGTGTTTCAACTAAACCTCGATATCACGAACGCATCGTCGTCAGCCTATTACCCACTAGTCGAGTTGCGTATCGTAAAGATTAGTTCAACGTCGGGAACTGTCAGCGTGCTGAACGCAGACAACGGGCTTAACGGCACCAATAGTTCGAACGGCGCTCTCTTTGGCTACTCAAGCTTATTAGGAATTGATGAAACATTTTCAGGTGGCGAGACTACGGCAGCACGAACGATTCAATTTCGAGATGCCGCGTCAGAATTATTCACCTTCGATGCTGTCGTGACTGCGTATCAACGCAAAGGATCAAGTCCGTATGGAAGCGGTGGAAACACCGGAGGCGGTTCAACACCTCCTGATAGTTCCAGCTCAACTTTGTTGCCGGATCTTTCAAGTCTGGTTCGTTTTACAGTGAATCCTCTTACTCGTGTAGTTACTACTCAATTACTCCAATAACTCGGCTGTGCGGGCTGAGCACCATGGACCTTGCGGCTCGGGGCGAGAGTCGTACCGAAAATGGAGCGAAAGCCCGCACTCAATCGGGGGGACGAAAGGCGATCGTCATGGTCATGACGATCGCCTTTTCGTTTTTGTGCCTGGTGACCTTATTTTTGAGAGCAATACGGAACAGGAGCGGAGTGACTGCATGGAAACTTAACCACCAAGACTCGAAGCCACACAGACACCAACTGCTAAAAACAATTGGAGATTTGTGTCTTAGTGTCTTTGTGCCTGATGTTTAAGTTTCCATGCAGTCGCTGCGCTCCTGTTCCGTATTGCGACTACCCGAAGACAGAATTATTGACACTGTTCACAAGAATTCGCTATTTTGGTTTAGCCTGCCGACACGGCTACTTGCCCAAACTCCTCAAACTCCAGGTTTAAAAGGAAGTAATTCAGATGAGGCACCCTAAAACTATCTTCGTCTCGATGGGGATTATTATCGTTGCTGCATTAACCGCGTCTTCGCAAAACCCCATCAATCACGGCGGTAAGATTGAAACTAAATACGATGGTTTTACTTACGAAACGGTAATGAGACTGCACAAGATGAAAGTCACTTGTTCAGGTTTTAAGGATTATTTCAAAGATGGCTGTATTAGTATCGATGTCACTTTGCATTGCCCAGGAACGCAGATGAATTACGTAAGGAATGTCACGTTACAAGTTATCTTCGATCCGAAGAACTGGGATCAATCACACAACATCGACCAAAGAGATCTGTCTGTTGTGGCTGATACTGAGACGCTCAGAATCGGCCGCATGCGTCTATTACCAAAGAGAGAAAGCTTTAAGAATGATGCGTGGACCGAAACTCTCGAAGCAACGGTGTCCTACAAAGTGTTCAAAAAGATGGTGCGGTCCCAGTCTGTTGAATTTCAGGTCGGTCCCAGTTCATTTGAATTGCGCGACAAGAACATCGCTGCCCTAAGAGACCTTGATAATCGAATCGTGCAGTAGCAGTAGTGTCCGATATGCAGTAGCTTGTCGGCTTCTTTGTACTTAGTTCTTGTACTTTGTACTTTGTTCTTTGAGTTTCGTCGCTGAGCAAAGCAAAGGACTAAGTACAAAGAACAAAGAACTAAGTACAAAGTACAAAGTACAAAAAAACCGACAAGCTAAAGCATATCGGACACTATCTTTTTCTCACCCGATCTGTCCCATAACTCCATTCCGGTAGTCCTCCATCGCTTGATAGATCTCTTCGCGTGTGTTCATTACGAAGGGACCATAGCGAGCGATGGGCTCATTGAGAGGCACTCCTGCGATCAACAACACTTCGAGTTTCTCGTTCGAAGAATTCTTGATACTGACCGCTTCACCGTCACGCGCAAACATTACCATCTGTCCGCGCGTGGCTCTTTCCTGATCTAAACCGAAGCGACCTTCTCCACTGACCACGTAAGCAAAACCGTTATAGTCTGCAGTCATTGACTGAAGCACCTCCCCTCCCGGCTGCAACGAGAAGTGCAGGTACATAATGGGAGTGCGCGTTTCGATAACTGCTCGAGCTCCCAACGACTCGCCGGCGATTACTCGCACCGTAACCAGTCCATCATCACTCTTCGCGACTGGGATTCGAGCTGACGGTATTTCCTGGTAACGAGGAGTGATCAGCTTGTCGCGCTTTGGCAGATTGACCCAGAGTTGAAACCCGTGTAACCGGCCTCCATTTCGCGCAAATTCCTTTTCCGGCATTTCTGAGTGCACCACGCCCGCGCCGGCAGTCATCCATTGCACATCTCCGGGCGTGAGACTTCCCGCATTGCCTTTCGAATCCTTATGCTGCATTCGTCCTTCGAGCATGTAAGTCACCGTCTCGAAGCCACGATGCGGATGATCGGGTGCCCCCTTGGCTTCACCTGGTGATAAATTCTTTGGGCCCATTTCGTCCAGGAGTAGAAATGGATCAAAGTCAGCCATTGCGTACGTCGGAAATGGCCGGTGTACTAGAAAACCTTCCCCTTCCAACGTCTCGATACTATTGATGATTCCCGAAACAGTTCTAATCTGTTTGTCAGTCATTTTTATTCAATTCCCCTCAAAAAAACTTCAGTCGGTTCCGGTGAAATTAGGCAGCAGGTGTGGTTGCCTTATCCTGCTTGCGCAAAGCGAGTGTTAGCCCGGCGCCAATTAGTGAAGCCACCAACACTCCAATCTTCACGGTCGGCGCATTTAACAAACCCAAAGCGAGCTCTGCGTCCAATGAGTAGCTCCCTGCACCTGTGAAAATGAGGCCCATGGAAACCGCGCCGTAAAGGAACGCCAGCTCAAAACCATTGCTCTGAACAAAGAACCCGTTCTTGAGATGAACGCTCACGCTGGCAACAATCATCGCCGTTAAGACAGCGGCAGCTCCGAGCGGAGTGAACAAACCTACTACCAGCAGCAAGCCACCCAGGAATTCACTAATGCCCGCAGCTGAAGCGAAAAGACCGCCCGGCTTAAACCCGATTCCCTCAAAAAAGCCTCCCGTGCCTTTCAAGCCATAGCCGCCAAACCAGCCAAACAACTTCTGCGCACCGTGGGCGGCGATCGCCAACCCAAAGAACAACCTCACGAGAAAAATCCCAACATCCAAAGACATCTTCTCCTCCTATTTACCGTTCTAACGTTGCATAGCCAACCTACTTTTAGTAAGCTCGACAGCAAAGATAAGACATGTGGCTTACATAAGTCAAGTAGGCAACGAAAGGTAAGTGAATAATGGCTACAGTCAGGCAGGCGAGTAAGAAATCAGCGGCAAAACGGCAGAACTCCGCGAATGGGGAACACTCTCAAGTATGCTCGCGCTTTCATCATGCGGTGGAACTTATTGGCAGACGGTGGACCGGCGCCATCATAAGTTCAATGCTGACGCAGCCGCGCTGCTTTAATGAATTTCTTACCGCGGTACCAGGACTCTCAGATCGACTGTTGACGGAGCGCCTACGCGAATTAGAATCTGAGGGCCTGGTAAGACGTACAGTGATTGCTGGCCCTCCCGTTCGCGTTAGTTATGAACTAACTGAATCAGGGAAAGATTTAGAGCCGGCGATCGAAGCATTAGGCAAGTGGGCTGAGCGCTGGGTTAAGTGAACGGATACAGAGCTTTGTGCTTTGTGCTTTGAGCTTTGTGCTTTGTGCTTTGTGCTTTGTGCTTTGAGCTTTGAGCTTTGTGCTTTGTACTTTGCTCTTTATAAAAAACCAAGCACAAAGAACTAAGTACTAAGTACAAAGTACTAAGTACAAAGTCCTAAGTACAAAGTCCTAAGTACAAAGTCCTAAGTACGATCTTGACCAGTTCTTCAAAATTGAAAGGACCCTATGAGACCCCTTCTGATTATTCTCCTCCTCGTGTTACCCGCATTTGCGCAAAAAACCGCTCCACCCAAAACAGTCCTTTACGATTTCAGGAATGTGAATACGGTTCAACCTACGAAGATCTCTGCCGCAGTACAAAAATCTGTGCTGTCAAAAGTCTTCCGGCGTTATTTGAATGACGGAAATAAGTGCAATCCAAACTTCCAACCGAGCGGGGACGACTATCTGGCAGCTGCCCGAAAAGCCGGTCAATTCGCGCCTTCAATCATCGATTCTGTTACCGGCAGCTTTACGGCGTCAGGTCAAACGCAAACGGCCTACTTAATCTCAGTGGCCGAATGTGGCGCATCTCACGCTGACAACTTTGGCACCGACCGCGTCGCAATTTTTGCCGGTCAACAACTCGTTGTTGATTTTGATGCGGATTTCAAAAGCAGCTTCGTGCGCAAGACAGACTTAAATGGCGACGGAATCGACGAGTTGTTAATGACCAGCGGGTACATGAATCAGGGTGTTTTGACCGAAAGTGCAGCACTGGTGAACTTTGAACGAGGTCGTTTGAATGTCATTCACAACTTCGAAATCGTCGACGAAGACTCGTGCGCTTCAGGATTTCCCGGCAGTTCGGTTAAGGCAGCGGTCATTTCAATTGGCACGGCTACGGCGCCTGGAAAGATGCCAAAACTTCAACAAGACAACTATACGTCGACTTGCAGAAACGTTAAGAAGTGGCGTTTCGTATCAACAGGGAAAATGCCGGAGTGAGGCTTCAAATAAATGATCTATTGCTCAAAGTGTGGAAAACCTGACCAGGAGACCGATAGTTATTGCCGAAACTGCGGTGAGTTTCTCGTCGACGCGACAAGCAGATCGTCATTAATCAATCGCGTCTTTGGTATCAGCAATCCTGAGAAACAGATCAGTCTCACAATGACGATTGATCTGGTGACGGCAATTTTTAGTGGCGTCCTGCTTTTTGCATTAATGGGCTATTTCGACGGCTCCGAAAGGAAGACCGGTATCCCAACTTCGCCACTCGTCTTTGTGTTGTATGTGTATATGGGGCTCGTGGCGGCATGGCAACTAATCAGCTTCACGGTAGGGGCGAAACTCAAACGGAAACTTCGAGCTAGTCGGCAAGCCATTCAGCTTTCGAAATCAAGAACTGCGCCTATGTTGACGCCAGCCCAAGAGCGGGCTGCCACGACGATTACGGAACAGACCACTCGTAAACTCGAAAAGGTTCCGAGAGGTGAAAAACTGTGAAATCTAAGATTTTAGATCTGAGATTTGCTCCTATCCCTGCCGTTGAAATGCTGCTGGTCTGAATTGCGAGGTTCTACTTCGAACAACAACAGAGACTGACGTTTTCTGGAGTCGTAACTTCAAGGCTCCGGCAAGCACAAGAGTAGCTCCAAACATTTCCATAAATTCTTCAACGCTAACTTCGACCTTATACAGAATCGACTCCGTGTGCCCCTGAAACAGTTTGTACCCCAGTGTTTCGACTCCCATTCCTCCGGTCAGCGCTATCGCAATTCCGCAGATGGTAAGCAAAGCACTCGTGCGGTGATTCTTCCAAAACAAGATCAGATCATCAGCAAGCAACTGACAAACAGTCAGCAACAAAGCAACCGCGATCATTACAAGCAGGAAATTATGCGCGGCGTACGACGGTAGCCAGTCCACATAACGTTGGCCCATTAATGCAGTGATACGTTCGTGTATTTGTGCGGTCTCATCTGATGATGCGTAAAGAGCGCCAAAGCCTGCCAGGGCGAAAAACAATTTTGAGGGTTTGAGTCCGCGGCGCTTGCTAAATGCACAACTCCAAAACGTAATGGCCACACAAAATAACTGTGACGACGAGAACCACGCTGGTATGTTGCCTTCGCTGTCGAGATCAAACAGCGAGTGAAGCATTTGAAAATGTCCTCCGCTGACGACGTCTACCCAATAAATCGCTACTAATGTGAGTTCGCAAACAAGTGCGGTAATAAGCACTTTGTTGAAAAGGTCAATACTTCGCATATAGTCGTGAGCCATCCTCCAGCACAGGCCGGATGCAAATAGCGTTCACGTAGCGATTTAGGGAAGAGCGAGTGAGGTTTACAGGAAATGCCGCAATCAAACAGTTCCAATAGGAGCGTTTCTGATCAGTGTCGTTTCTATCTCTGGCCTAAATTTCCTGGACTTTCTGAGATGTCAGATCGTCGGTTCTAACTTCTTTTGGCGGTGCGATTTGGAGGGATTTGGTAGCGCATACGGGACTCGAACCCGTGATCTCTGCCTTGAGAGGGCAGCGTGTTAACCAACTACACCAATGCGCCGTAACAGGCTGGGATTATAGGAGGGCGCGGGGAATGTTAGCAAGTTGCCCAATATGGTGCCATGCTTAACGGAGAGTATCAGGTGCGGTATACTGCAAACGCTCGAGCGAATGCCCAATCA
The DNA here is from genome assembly GCA_046734235.1 of Acidobacteriota bacterium. Lineage (GTDB taxonomy): Bacteria > Acidobacteriota > Blastocatellia > Pyrinomonadales > Pyrinomonadaceae > PSRF01. The sequence goes on along the minus strand of JBKPQV010000215.1, from coordinate 2,975 downwards.
TCCCTTTCGCAGTATGAATAGTTAAGTGTCTATGCCACGTCTTTGCTGGTACCGATCCAACCTCGCACAAAGTCATAAATCGCTTGAATCTTTCTCGCAATCGACCACTCGGAGCGTGCAATGAACATAGTTGTGTTGCGTGAGACACAACCAGGTGAAGCACGCGTCGCACTGATGCCTGAGTCAGTAAAGAAACTTATAGGCCTTGGGGCTGCTGTGCGGGTTGAGAGTGGAGCTGGCCTGGGTGCCGCGCGGAGTGATGAGGATTTCCGCGAGGCAGGCGCTGAAGTTTCTCCAGACCGCCAGGAATTGCTCGAATCTACTGATGTTTTACCGGTCGTGAATCGACCAACGACTGAAGATTTTGGCCGACTCAAGAATGGAGCCGTAGTAATCGGTTTTCTGCGACCTCTCGACGAACCCGCTGCTCTTCAAGCTGCCTTAAATCACGGAATCACAACTTTCTCAGTAGAACTTATCCCGCGTATCACCCGCGCTCAATCAATGGACGCTCTTTCTTCGATGGCAACTGTTGCGGGCTACAAAGCAGTCGTGATGGGCGCAGAACGAATTCCGCGAATGTTTCCTCTGTTGATGACTGCGGCGGGCACCGTGCCACCGGCAAAAGTCCTTGTGCTCGGTGCCGGTGTTGCGGGTCTACAAGCAATCGCGACCGCTCGCAGACTGGGTGCGGTTGTTGAAGGCTACGACGTGCGTGCCGCAGCGGGAGAACAGGTTAAGTCACTCGGAGCGACATTTCTGGAAGTGGATCTTGGCGGTATCAAAACTGAAGACGCCGGCGGCTACGCAGTGGAGTTGTCAGAGGAAGCAATGAATCGTGGGCGTGATTTGATAGCTGAACACGCAAAGCAGGCAGACATCATAATCACAACTGCACAAGTGCCCGGTCGTCGCGCGCCACTGTTAATCACCGAAGACGCGGTGAACGGGATGAAACGGGGTTCGATGATCATTGATCTTGCAGGTGCTACCGGGGGCAATTGCGCTTTAACAAAAGCTGACGAAACTGTGGAACGCAATGGAGTAACAATCATTGCGCCAACGAACCTGGCTGCGACTGTGCCTGTCCATGCAAGCCAACTTTATTCTCGAAATGTCACATCGTTTCTGTCGCCGATGATTAAAGAGGGTCAACTACAAATCGACATGAACGACGACGTTATAGGCCCGTCATGCGTGACTCATGATGGTCACATTGTTAACCAGAGAGTTGCTGCATTACTTGCCCCCAAAGAGATCGTTGGATAACGGAGTGAACTGATGTCTGCTGAAAATCTGATCTCGGCACTTTATGTTTTTGCGCTCGCTGCGTTTCTTGGTTACCAGGTTATCTCGCGGGTACCACCGCTATTGCATACTCCGCTGATGTCTGCAACGAACGCGATCTCCGGTATTTCGCTGGTCGGCTCAATTGTCACCGCCGGCGCGCATTACAACACCGTCAGCACGATTCTCGGTTTTATTGCTGTTGTTTGTTCAACGACAAATGTGGTTGGTGGATTTGTAATTACCGATCGAATGCTCAGGATGTTTAAAAGGAAAAAATAATCATTTGTCATTTGTCATTTTCCATTTCTCATTTTCCATTTTTCAGACCCTTCGGGAGGCGTAGTGTCCGGTATGCTTTAGCTTGTCGGTCATTGCAAAAGTCCGTCAGGCGGGTTGGTGAAAGCCGACAACCTAAAGGATCTCGGACACTTTTGGGTTCCCGGAGGGACTGAAAATGGAAAATGAGAAATGGAAAATGACAAATGACAAATGAGCTTTACCCAGACTGATCGTGCAAACCTACTTTATCGAATTCAGTTACTTGCTCGCATCAATCCTCTTCATCCTTGGATTGAAGGGTTTGAGCCATCCTGAAACTGCCAAGCGCGGTATGCACCTCGCCGAATTTGGCATGTTGATGGCCATCGTCGGCACGCTCGTTCATCACGAGATCATCACCTACACCTGGATCATCACAGGGCTTGTGGTCGGCTCACTTGTCGGGCTCGCAATGGGTGTGTGGGTACCGATGACAGCAATGCCACAACGAACCGCGTTATCGCATGCTTTTGGCGCGTTCGCTGCTGCGCTGGTAGGTATCTCCGAGTTTTACAAGGTTTACTCGACCGGCGGTCATATCGAACGCATCACAATGAGCGCGCTTGGCTTCGAAGTAATGCTTGGCGCTCTCACCACCACGGGTAGCTTGCTGGCATTCGCGAAGTTGCAGGGGATGGTTCGCGGTACTCCGATGACTTATAAGGGCCAAAATGTTTTCAACATGGCCTTGCTCGCGGTGACTGTGGGGATCTTTCTTTATCTCATCTTCGTTCCCGGATCGATGCCATTATTCTTCACGATGGTCGGCCTCGCATTCATCTTTGGATTGCTGCTCGTGATGCCGATTGGGTCGGCTGACATGCCCGTCGTCATGTCGTTGTTGAATTCCTACGCCGGTCTCGCGTCAGCTGCTACAGGATTTGTACTAAACAACAAAGTACTGATCATCGCCGGAACTCTTGATGGCTTCTCTGGATTCATTCTCTCGATCCTGATGTGTCGAGCGATGAATCGATCAATGACTAATGTGTTGTTTGGTGCCTTCGGCAGCGCGGCAACTGCTGCCATCGGCGATGGAGCACAACAGGGAACGATGCGGGAGGTCAGTCTCGAGGATGTTGCGACGCAGCTCGCGTATGCAAATAAGGTCGTCTTCGTTCCCGGTTATGGTCTGGCTACTGCACAGGCCCAACACGCCGTACGTGAGCTGGCTGATGTCCTGGAGAAGCGAGGCGTGACCGTTAAGTATGGCATCCACCCGGTTGCTGGCCGCATGCCCGGACACATGAATGTGCTTTTAGCTGAAGCAAATGTGCCCTACTCATCGCTCTATGAATTGGAGCAGATAAATCCCGAGTTTCCCACGACCGACGTGTCTGTTGTCGTTGGAGCAAACGATGTAGTCA
>JBKPQV010000214.1:0-7227 GCA_046734235.1 Acidobacteriota bacterium | reverse complement strand
GTGTAGGAGCTTTGAGCCGATCGTGCACCTTTCAGGTTTAGCAAGCCGTCTGGGCCACGCACAACCCCCGGAACCAACGGTATCGCATCTTGAAATCGTTCATTTATCAGAGGAAGTGTCTGCAGTGAGTCCTGTTTGAATGCGACGGGATTGCTTGTCTCTGTTGCGCTTACATTTTCGCCTTCTTCGACCACAGTGACTTCATTCGACAAAGTCTCGATCTCTAAATCGATGTTAGGTAGCGTGTTAACACCCGCGCTGATGTTCACCGGCTGCGAATACTGTTTGAAACCGTTCAGCGTTACCTCGAGCGTGTATTTCCCAACACCTAATCCAGAAAATTTATACTCCCCTTGATCATTCGTGACTGTTGTCAGTTCTGCTTTAGGTAATGTACTGCTCACCAGGTTCAAATTGGCACCTGGTATTCGTTCTGCTGCACCGCCCGCAGAACTAACAACTGTTCCCTGTAGAGTATTTGTCTGAGCCGCAACTGAGCTGAAAGTGGCCGCGCCAAAAGTTACAGCCATCACTAAAAACAACCTTACGATCAAGCAGTGGCCGGTACGGGTTCTTGAGGCCGTTTGCAAATTAATTTTGTTCTTCATTGCTGTTTTTCCTCCTGTATCGTTCCCGCCACCGCCTGGCGTAAGAGCTTTACAAACTCGCCTGCGTAATTCCTTTGTTCACGAGAATGCGTACTTCTGCGCGTCGATTCAGTGATCGACCCACTCTAGTCTTGTTTGTCGTAACTGGATTTAATGAGCCGAAGCCAAACGGTTGAACTACACGTTCAAGCGGTAGGTTGTGTTGCGTGACCAGGTAATTAATTACCGCCTCTGCTCGTCGACTACTCAACGTACGATTCTTTGCGGTTTGACCTCTCGAATCGGCAAAGCCAACAACAGAAACAGCAATGCCTTTAAGACTCTCGACATTCAGCCCACCAATTTCCTGGTCGATCTCGTGTTTGGCTGCATTCGAGAGTGACGCACTCCCGGTCCGGAAATGGACTGTGACCGCCCGAAAGAGCTCATACTGATCCAGAGAATTGATTCGATCGTTTGCTATGTCCGCAGTCAGTTGAGCTCTATCACCAGTTATCTGAGCAATCGTTGCCTCAATTCCTGCCTCTTCTGCTACGTTACCCAACTCCTCAACCTGGCCCGCCAGCCTTTGAGCATTTTGGTCCGTGGCCTCAATGCGCTGTTGAGCGTAATCAATTCGTTTCTCGTTTGCTTCCGCGAGAACCTTGGTAGAATTTGCCTGGTCCTCTACAGGAGAGACGCGCGACTCGAGAGCCTGGGCAATTGATAAGTCCCGTTCATCGAATCGAATTTTTGTGGCGACAACTTGTCCATCAACATTGCCGGTGCCTTCAATTTTAATTCTGAGTCCGCGCAGAATGTCACTTGTAGCCGCTGCCTTGTTTGGCCGGAACGTACGGTTGATCTGGACCTTAGTTCTTTCGGTGATCAACACCACCGTTTCGGCTCCGTTTGAACTGCGCATTGTGAAGGTGTCGTCGTCACGTTTGATGACCAAACCCTCAAGTTTTACTTTTTGACCTTCGATGGCGAGGCCATCGATGGTTGAATTGCCATGCCCAAATACACTTGCGGTGAAACTAAGTGTCAGGGCGATGACGGCCAACTGAATTGTTCTTTTACTTCTCGTCATCTATCTAAGTTCTCCTCATCTTTTCGTGGCCCTGCGGCCCACTTCTGCCTGGAAAAACCTCCAAAGCAGGTTGCCATCGCAATATCGATGCCAGCGTGGTCCATCCGAACAATTACGTCTTTTTCGGCCTAAATTGGAAGAATTCAATCAGTAAGTTGCCGGGAATGTCGGTTGGCTGAGGTTTGGCACGGGGCATTGATCCGACATTCGTCCGCATGAGGATTGCGTTAAGAAAAACATCAAAAATTTTCGGTTTCTGCAGCTCGTCCCGCGCGGACGACTTTGCAAATTTCCGGTGACGGAGTTGACGGAAGAATTCCGAGGTGATTGAAAGTCTTGACCGTCATTTCTTCAATTCAGATTCAATTTTTGTTGGGTTTTTCGTATGGCAAGTGTTTTGCTGATGTACCTGACCGAGCCGCGGTTAGAGCTGAAAAATGCGGTGGTGGCCTTAAGTAGAAATAGAAGCTATTGAGACAAATGAATTTTTCGGAGGTGATTCAGTTGAGGTCTGTCAGAATTATTAAGCGCAGGGAAAGAGAGGACGGCATTCAGGCTGCTGACACCAGCGGAGTCGTTCGTAGAGTTAGCACAGAGATGATCATAAAGGACTGGATTTCAACTTCGCGTGAACGAAGGAGAATTGAAGAGCAGTTGTTCCGGCGCCAGCTCAAAATATCGGAGCAAAACTTATCGCTGTGATCGGCTTAACGTTTTGGTCAGAACTCGTATCTTTCTTCGCATATGAAAACGGGAACTGCGTTAAATGAATACTCCAACAACATCGCTTGGCGGTACGCGCCTGTTTTAGATCAAAACGAAGCGTACAAGCCGAGTTCCGAATCACAAAAAGAAGAAGCGATTAAGATTGCCAAAGCGGAGTTAGCACGACAGAGGAAACGTTTGGGTTCTCTTTCACAGGAACAAGAGATAAACATTCAGAACTTTGTAATCTCGACAGTCATAAAGATCTCTGAAGAGATTCACGAATTTGTTGAGCAGTTTGAGACTTCAAAAGTTTATCGGTTGAGTCTGGCCGCGACCATTAATGGTGGTTTGCTGCAAATGAGTGACGAAGATCAAATCTAATTTATAGTCGGAGACCCCAATGAAGAATCAAAACAATCGCCTCGAACGCGATCTGCACTACCTCGGGCGGACCCTCAGATTGGCATCCAAAGGAGAGGGTCAAGTTGCGCCGAATCCTATGGTCGGAGCGGTCATAGTTAACAACGGTTTTGTTGTTGGAGAAGGTTTTCACCGCTTTGATGGCGTGACGCACGCCGAGGTTTTGGCAATTCGACAAGCAGGTTTGCTTGCGAGAGGCGGAACGGCTTACATCAATCTGGAACCTTGCTGCCACAGCGGTGAAGGGAAGCGGACACCACCGTGTGTTGATGCATTGCTTGAGGCTGGGATTGAGCGTGTGGTCTGCTGTACGGAGGATCCAAATCCCAAAGTGGCTGGTCAGGGTTTTGTGGCTCTACGCGCTGCCGGTGTGGAGGTGCTGTTTGGACTAAAGGCCGATGCAGCTCGAGAGCTCAATGCTGAGTACTTTGAATCAATGTTAGCGAGCTATAGAGAATTTGTTGAAATCACTAAATTCGAACGATTATATGGCGCCACTACATTTCAATTTCCGGCCCTGCTTCTGAAATCGAACCGTCCGCTGCTTGATCGAAACACTCTGTTCTAGGCAGTTCAGATACCCCCTGCTTCAGCAGGGTGGAGTTTCAACTTCTCGCTATAGACAGGATTACAAGAATGACAAGATACCACCTGCTTCAGCAGGGTGGAGTTTCAACTTCTCGCTATAGACAGGATTACAAGAATGACAAGATACCCCCTGCTTCAGCAGGGTGGAGTCTCAACTTCTCGCTACAGACAGGATTACAAGATTGACAAGATACCCCCTGCTTTTAGCAGGGTGGAATTTCAACTTCTCGCTGCAGAGCTGCTTCACACACGATAGCGAGAAACTGAAACTCCACGCTGCTGAAGCAGGTAGTATCTCCACCACTAAGACACGATGGCTCAAAGACACAACCACCCTTAAGAGTTGCATTTGTGCCTTAGTGTCTTTCCGCTTTTGTGTTTAAGTTTTTCCGTCTTGAGGGTTCACGCGGACGTGTTTCTCTCATCCTCAACTATGATTCGAGCCGCGCGATCGTGTGTTAGTGCGGACCATCCCCAGTTCCACAGCGTCTCAATCCTGTTTCGCATTCCGTTGAGCAATGCCAGGTGAACTCCCAACCACGCGAAGTAGGCCAAGGGTCCATGCAATGTACCTTCGTGGGGAAACTCGACTACCGCAGAGCCGCGGCCAATCGTTGCCATGAATCCTTTGTCCCAGTACTTGAAAGCTTGTGTTTCCTCTCCTGCGATCTTGCGTGCTATCTGTTTCCCAACGTGTTCGCCGGACTGCATAGCAACTGAACCGAGTTGGGGGAGAAGTTTTCCTTCCGATGTCACTTCACCCATATCACCTACCACGAAGACCCTCGAAAGACCCGGTACGCTCAGATCCGGATTGAGCTTCACTCTTCCGCCTCGTCCAGAGGGAGTTCCGAGCATCTTTGCTAATGGACTTGCTTGCACGCCTGCGGCCCAGACTAGTGTGTGTGCTTTGATCACTTCTCCTGACTTGAGTTTCACACTTGTGGGACCAACCTCAGCGACCGCTTCGCCCAGACGTAGTTCAACTTTGCGTTCCTCAAGTTCGCCTTTCGCATAAGCCCGGAGGTTTTCCTTGAACGGCGGCAAAATTTCGTGGCCCATCTCAACGAGAATTATCCGTGCTTTTTCCGTTGCGAGTTGGTGATAGTCCTTGGGAAGTAAATTATAAAAGAGGTCAGACAAAGCGCCCGCTGTTTCAACTCCAGTTGGTCCCGCCCCGACGACAACGAAATTCAGTGCACCGTCGTCTATCTGTTTCGCATCCCGATCAGCAGCTTCGAATCGCTCCATCAACTGGTTACGGAGTCGCACGGCATTCATGAGGGTGTAAAGTGGAAATGCATGCTCCGCTGCTCCAGGAGTGCCGAAATAATTAACTGTTGCTCCGCCCGCAAGGACCAGGTAGTCGTACCTTATTTCCTCGTTATTATCCACTTGGATCTTGCGCCTGGTTATATCGATCCCCGTGACTGTTCCCAGTCGAAAGTTCACATTTTCCTGATGTCGGAAAATACTTCGCACGGGAGCACCTACATCTTCTGCGTTCAGTAGAGAAGTCGCGACCTGATAAAGGAGCGGCTGAAAGGTGTGATAGTTGTGTTTATCAATCAAAGTGACTTGAACCGGAACATGGCCTAACTGCTCGGCGACTCCGAGCCCACCAAATCCTGCACCAACAATCACGACATGTGGGTACCTATCCGTACCAGGCTTTTCATCAAACATCTAAAACTTCTCCCTCATATAAGTTCGATCACTGGTTCATCTCAGACGCGAGCGTTATTCGTGAACCTCGTCTGTTTCCCACTGAGTGCCTCAGTCCTTTTGATACAGTTTGGTCCAAGGATTCAAGAGACACGTAGCTTTCGGTCTCCGAAGGGAATACTCCGGATTTGACATCACTGTCGTACTCGTTGAGTGCCACCCGAATACCTTCAAAAGTGTTCGCGTACACTCTCAAAAACTTTGGTTTGAAGCCGGGATTGAGACCGAGCATGTCCTGATAGACCAAAACCTGCCCGCTGACAGCTGGCCCCGCACCAATGCCGATTGTTGGGATCTTAAGAAGCTCTGTTACTTTTCGCGCGACTTGAGCGGGCACACACTCCAGCACGATGGCGAAGCATCCGGCATCTTCTAATTCGCGCGCCTGGGAAGTCAGAACTTTCACAGCCGCGTTGGTACGACCCTGTACTTTCATTCCCCCTAATGCATGAAAAGACTGTGGCGTGAGACCAAGATGACCCATAACTGGCACACCAGAATCTACGATGTGCCGCACGATCTCGGCATGTCCCCGCACTCCTTCCAGTTTTACCGCATGGGCTCCGGCGCTCATTAACTCGTGTACTGAGTCCATCGCGTCTTTCAGCCCTTTACGATATGAAAGAAAAGGCAGGTCTGCAGTTATGAATTTCCCGGGAGCACCCTTCGCTACAGCTGCTGTGTGCAGCGCCATCATGGCAGTTGTGGCAGAAAGCGTGGTCGGGAATCCGTGCATCGTCATCGCCAGGCTGTCGCCAACAAGAATGCAGTCAATATTTGAGTCCGCTACAGCTCGGGCACTCGAGTAGTCGTAGCATGTGATCATCGAGATCTTGCGCCCCTGGTCTTTCATCAGCTGAAAATCTTGCACATTCATGATTAGACTAAGCTCCTCTATCCTAGTGTTTACCCGAAACGTCAGCGGCCGAATTCCTTCTATTGAGGCTGAATGGTTTCAGATAAGAACCAGGTGCGGCGTTCGGCTTCGTCGATCCAGACTTCAATAAGACTGGTCGTCGCAACGTCGTCATATTTTGCGCAGATTTCGTGTGCGGACCTTAAGAACGCTGTGAGTTGTTGATTATCTCGGTATAACTCATCGAGCATTTCCATCGGAGCTACACGCTCACCGTCGTTGTCAGCCAGTCGTTGATACTTTGCAATGTCGCCGATGGAATGTAGTGTCGTTCCACCAAGCTTGCGCGCCCGTTCTGCAATCGTGTCAGTAAGAGCAAAGATTTGCTCTGCTTGCTCGTCGAGGAGCAGGTGGTAATCACGGAAGTGGCTCCCACTCATGTGCCAATGAAAATTCTTGGTCTTTAGATAAAGCGCAAAGACATCGGCCAGCAAAGGACGAAGTTCGGCAGTGATTTCTTCAACGCCTTTTGGGCTTAGTTGTTTAACACCTGTTTTTGGCTGAGTTGATGTTGCTGCAATGATCATTGGTTTCTCCAACTCCAATCGTTACTTTCATGGGGCGGTTCGCTTATTCACTTGCAGAGATCCGCCTTAGGAACTTGCGGATCAATAGCAAGCCCTCTGCCAACTTAATATGTTGTGATAAATGGCATCGCAAGAAGAAATTGTCGGATTTGTCGGCGGTATCGGAGTTTTTGCCGGGCAAACATTCCGGCACTTACTGAGGCTTGACAAAAACATGAACGAACAATCCCGTAAGATCTTTGTTCGACCAGGCATTGGCAGTTCGATTGCTGCAATTGGCTTGTGCGCTTTGGTTATTTCAAAGCACCAAGTACCAAGTACCAAGTACCAAGTACCAAGTACTAAGATCAATTCTGAAGGAGGCATTTTGTGAACCAACTGCTCGACAAAATTCTCAATGCGCACGGCGGTTTTGACCGGTGGAATGCTTTTAACAGAGTCGATGCAACGATTGTCAGTGGCGGAGGTCTCTTTCAACTCAAGGGAATTCCGCAAGATTCCGCAGCACGGCGCATGACCGTGTGGCTTCACGAAGAACGATCCTCCGTTCAACCGTTTGGAGCTCCTGACCAACGAACGATGTTTACTCCCGAACGAATCGCAATTGAGAAGCTCGACGGCAGTGTGGTTGCAGAGCGATACGCGCCGAAGGACTCGTTCGCT
>JBKPQV010000213.1:0-3598 GCA_046734235.1 Acidobacteriota bacterium | reverse complement strand
CTGGAGCCAACTTACGAGGGCAATGCAGTTTCAAAGGCGAAGTATTACTCTGGAGGCACTCGAGAGTTTGTCCTGGCGGATGATTCTGGTCTTGAAGTAGAAGCTTTGAACGGCGCGCCTGGAGTTTTGTCCGCCCGGTATGCTGGACCAGGAACCTCGGACCAGGATCGCAGAAACCAATTACTTACCGAACTAAGGAATCTAAATTCACTCAGTCGAACTGCTCGCTTCGTTTGCTGGGTTGCATTCGCCGCACCGGACCAAACTATTCTCCAAATCACACGAGGAATTTGTGACGGCACTATAAGCGATGAGGAACGTGGCACCTCCGGTTTTGGCTACGATCCAGTATTCATTCCAAATGGTTATCAAGGGACTTTTGGCGAGCTCTCTGAGGACATTAAGAATCAGATTAGCCATCGCGCAAAAGCCATCGCGGCGATGAGAAGTTATTTGGTTGGGGATTTATTGGTGTAAGTTCGTGTGATTTCGTGGATCGCTCTTTACCCACGCATCACAGACGATCCACCAATTCACACGAACTTACACAAACATTAAGAACTGGCTCCACTCCGAGTTTGACGCAGCCTTCCGCAATCGGGGCGTATTTGAGCCTTTTTGAGCAAGACCACCCACTTAATTCAATACCGGGGCGAGTCAGACAATCATTTTTGAATCAGCATTCAGCAATCAAAAATCAGCAATTGCAAAAGGCCTCCGCTTGACCGGACTAGCCTCGACTCTTATTATGCTGCCCCTGCGGTAACTGTTTTCTTTGAGATCTACAGGTTTTTCGGGGCGTAGCACAGCCTGGTAGTGCGCTCGGTTTGGGACCGAGAGGTCGGAGGTTCGAATCCTCTCGCCCCGACCATTCCCAAGATCAGAAAAAACCAGTTCAGTTCAAGGAAGCTCAAGGAACGACATAGTCGTGTCGTTGAGTTGTAACTTTTTCAGAATCGGAAAAGGATCAAGTTTGGGATTTTTGCCAAAAAACCCTGTGGAAATGCGGGTTTCTTGAAGACTTTGCCGCTTGAGTGTGATATATGAGTGTCCGTTTTGCTTTTTAAATCTAGTTCTCGTTGGAGGTGTTACACCAGACTATGGCGACCAAAGCCGCGACAGGCAAGAAGCGTATGACGCAATCGGAAGTAATTAACCATTTTGCTGAATCGACCGGGATGAAGCGCGCGCAAATCAAGGAATTCTTTGAGGAACTATCAGGATTAGCTGCACGCGAAGTGAAATCGAACGGCGAGTTTGTCCTTCCAGGATTTGGCAAACTAGTTAAGTCCGAGCGTAAGGCCCGTGAGGGTAGAAACCCCGCGACCGGCGAAACCATTCAGATTCCTGCAAAGACAACGTTGAAGTTTCGAGTCGGCAAGGCTATGAAAGACACCGTGCTGCCAAAAAAGTAAGCCGTCGGCACTATCATTTTTCAAGAGAAGGCGCCCCCAACTCCGTAATGGAATCTTGGGCGGCGCCTTTGTCGATATCCCGAGCCCAAGCTTAAAAATGACGTAAACCCCGACGTTGCAATAATTTCCGTATCCTACACCAAACGCTCACTGTCCCCCGGTTAGCGTCAGAATAAAATTTTCTAGACGTATCGCGGTTGCTCCAGTATAATCCTTCGTTTCGCTGAACACCCCTGCGGCAATTAACACGCGCCAACTTTTGTTTTTGGGGTTTTTACCCTGATTCTGAAGTTTTGCCTTGGGGTCGTAGGCTGCATCCAAGCGGGTTTTTAAAGCATCAGAAAGTTTATACAGGAGAACCGAAATTTTACTTTGGAGGACTTGACGCAATCGTGACTTTTGATACACACCTGCCGCTAAACGAGCGGCTGCTTAGAATTGATCATATTCAAGCGCGACGATATTCGAAACTGAATGGGATCGCTCTTGAGATCGCTACGGAAGGTATCGTTAGACATCTCAAAGCATGTGACCGGATGGATGTTAATCCGGAGACCTCAGCTGTTCGTGAGATCATCGACGACGCGCTGAACGGTAGACGCGTGTACGCGGAATCACCGGAACATACTCGAGCTGCCTAAGAACAATTCTGTTGCCCGGTTTTAAGAAAGAGATCGCCCGGATGGGCGATCTCTTTTTCGTGAACAAGCTTTTGACAACTACCTCGATTTACAAAAACTAACGAGCCCGTGATAACATCCCGACGCCAAAAAATTGATGCCCCTGTAGCTCAGCGGATAGAGCATCTGCCTTGTCGGAGCCTTAATGGGGAATAGAGGTATTTGACGAACTCATTAAGTGGACGACCCTATATGCGGGGACGCCCTGAGAGCCTCTGGTACTCGCGTTTGCTCGAGTAACAATCCACGAGGATTGGGTAATCCGCAGGAAACCTGCTCGCAATGTATGCGCGAATTGGACTCCTCAGAGACTATACGGGTCGGGACTGTGATGTCCAAGATATAGTCCAGCCAGCAAACCCGGAGTTACGGGCGGTCAGGGAAAGCCTGATGCTGGAAGCTAAGCAGAGGGCCGCAGGTTCGAGTCCTGCCGGGGGCAATCACCACTAAATTTGTGGCGGCTATAGTTCAGTAGGTTAGAACGCTTGATTGTGGATCAAGAGGTCGTGGGTTCGAGCCCCACTAGCCGCCCCAGCAAAAGAATCACTATGCACAACGGTTGATCTTTTGTAGTTGGGACTTTGGACCTGGTACTTTGTTACCACAAAGCAACCACGAAGTACGAAGGACAAAGAACGAAGTACAAAGCACAAATTCTAAACGCCTTTAATTTAGGGAGCCTGATTTATGCCTGATGAACAGAGAGTTGCGAATAACTCTCAAACTTACGTCGTAGGTGCTGACGATTTTGTTTTTGAAGCCTTACAGCAGGAAAACGGGCAAGCGACCGTGATTAAGTTCCGTTTAGATGATCCGAAATATCAAGCTGGAGATGTACTCGTGGTGTTAAGCGGTAGTGATATTCACTTTCACGGCTTGATCGGACAACTCGCCGACGGGTGGGCCGTCGCCAGCGACCATCGTGGTTCCCTTCTCGCAGCCACAGTTCAATAGCTCAACTCAGCGAACGTAGCCCGTCGGGTAGTTAACGTGAACACCTGGCGTCGCCGAAGTAATTGAAATCTTATGGAACCCTTTATTGAGATGGGTTGATAAGAACGTAAGTGCTGCTTGTCTCTCTAGCGAACGGTCTAATTCCTTTAGGAAAGGCTCAAAACTGACCGGCGCTCCTGTTCCCATGAAAAACGAATGACCACCACTCTCGTTTGAGAGATGAAGTAAAGAGCTCTGTCCATTTGAAGATAGAAGCAGATTGCTACCTGCGCCGACCGTAGGCGCCCAAAACCCGTAAACTGCCACGCTGCGACGTTGCGCTTCCGATATAGCTCGCTGTAGATCGATACTTTGAGTTGGCAACGAGGAATCAATTCCCCTGGAAGTATCTAGTCCATCCGAGATCAATAGGATTGCGCGGCGCCCCAAAGGCTGTCCCTCAAACTTCTTCAAAGCTTCTATCACTTCAACATACGGGTTATAGGGAGCGGCACCAGCAAAGCCTACTGGAGGCCGTAAAGCCTTTGCCGCCTTCTCGAGATCAGTCGT
>JBKPQV010000212.1:0-7366 GCA_046734235.1 Acidobacteriota bacterium | reverse complement strand
CAGGGTAAGCAGGCTCATGTACCGTTGGTGGCTGGTTTCAACAGTGGCGAGATCCGCTCCCTCACCATATTGGCTCCACCCGTACCAGCAAGCGCGGCAGTGTATGAGAGTACCATTCGCGACCGTTATGGCGATCTTGCGGACGCTTTCCTCAAGCTCTACCCACCAACCAATCTGCAAGAAAGCATCTTCGCCACAACCCGCGATGCACTTTATGGCTGGACTGCTGAACGTCTGGTGCGCAAACAAGCAGCCGCCGGGGTCCGTGCTTACCTCTATCTCTGGGACCACGGATATCCCGCAACCGACCTGGCGAAACTTCATGCCTTTCACGCCAGTGAACTTCCGTATCTGTTCGACACCTTCGACTCGACGCCTCCGCTCTGGCCGAAGAATCCGGATACATCCGAAGAGCATGCATTTGCTGAGGCGATTGGTGACTACTGGACGAGCTTCGCCAAGACCGGACAGCCACGGTCCTCAAATGCCCCAGCCTGGCAAACCTTTGCGCCCACCAACAGCTATATGCGGTTCGGCGCGACACCAATTCCTGATCGCAACTTGATGCCAGGAATGTACGACCTCAATGAAACAGTAATGTGCAGACGCAGGAAAAATGGGACGATGCCCTGGGGTTGGAACGTCGGCATCGCGGCACCAAAAACGCCGAGTGGCGGTGGCTGCTAAACAATAAGAACAAAGGTCGATCGGCTTTGCCTCGAAGGCGCTTTCAGTGAAACTTCGGTTCGTGTTGGTTCGTGTGACCACGTGGATCATTGCCTTGGATCGGAAAAACAAAGACGATCCACGAAGTCACACGAACCAACACGAAACATAATACTTTCGATTCGAGAGATATGACTTTTTGAGGCCAGCCAGGTCAGGCTGTTCCTTCAAGAATAAACTTCACGACCCCTTCAGGATCATCCCACATTGGTACATGTCCCCAACCTTTCCGATCCTGCCAGATCACATGTTCAGGAATTTCATGACGAACACGGGCACTTGGTGGGAGTAACCAGTCGCGGTCTCCAAAAGCAATTGTCACACGAATATTCTCTGAGATGGTCCTCCCACCCACGAATGGAGCTTTCATGCTTTCGCGGAATTTTGTGAAAGCAACCTTTGAAGCAAAGATTGGAGCTGAGGCAAAGATATCTATCAATTCATAGGCATCTTTTTCCGGCACGTTCGTTGATACTGGGACAGCCATCATTAATTTGCGTGTGAACACTCCTCGATGCAAGAGGCGAGTCAGTCGTGGGAAGCGGCGGACTCCAAGGCGTGTGATTTGAAGGACTAATTCGCTGCGCAGCGGGTAACGTTTTTTCCATAGGCCCGCCGGTGAGATTGCAGCAATGGATCTGACTCGAAAGGGTCCTACTGTTCCAATCTTGGCTGCTTCCAAAGAGAGAAACCCACCCAAAGAGTTTCCCACGATGTCGACACAGTCATACTCCTCGCTCATTTTTCTCTGATCGTCGATCCGGCTGAGTGTTTCGGCTAAAGACCCGATGCCAGTCACAAAATTAGCTGGTATCGGCTGAACGTTATTCGCTAGAGGAGGAGTGATGCCGAAACCTGCAATATCAAATGCTAACACGCGTCGTTCGTTAGCAAGATTATCAATGACGTTTCTCCACGCAACGTGCGACATCCCGATGCCGTGTAGCAGGATCAAAGGGGGACCATCACCCAGATCTATGTAGTGCCAGCCCAACTCGTGGTTCGGACAGAAAATGCACTCACAGTTAGCTAAGGATAAAGGTGTCGTTTCCATTACTTAGCACATTTCTTCTCCTTAAAATTGTGAGGGGCATCACGTGTTTGAGGCGTTTTCGAGTTGAGCTTGGAGTTTTGCTCGTTCATTATCCGGCAACCAAACAAACATTTCGTTCTCATCCAGGTCGCGTATGACGAGAGTTGGGTTGCCCCAGGCAACGACGGTGGTCTTGATATTCTTTTCCTCGATATGCTTGCGAAAGGCATCCAGCTGGTCATCATCGAGGCCAATGAACACGCGCCCGTGTCCAGCCCGATCCTCTGTCGCTGGACCGATCTGATTCAGGATCAATTCAAATCCAAGCAGGCTCACTTGAAACACATATGCCCGACCATCTTCCTCGTAGTTCCAGTCTACCGAGAAGCCGAGCGTGTCGCGATAGAAACTAAGTGAGCGCTCCCCGTCTTTCACGAAGAACACGCTCCTCGCATAGAGGTTGCTCACGATCTCACCCTTCCTTATTTAGATGAATACCCACAACGCATTGACTCGAAGACTGCGCTTGAGCTGCTCGCCACGCCTCTTAACAAAGAAACCCGCTCATGGCGAATCCGCTCCAAGCGCTTAGCCGGAGTCGGAAGCGAGTGCAAGCCAGTGCTCGAGGGAGAAATCGGTCGCAAGGGCTAGTAACTTTCGGACTTGGTATAGAAGTGTTGCCGCAGCCTCCTCGGAGTTAGCGATGCGCGTTGAGGTTTCATGGACCAAATCCATTGAACCGTGGTCCGCAGCGTGCTGGCAATCCGCATAAATTTCGGTTTCCACTTCCCACATCAATGAGGGCGACCGGTCGCCGTAGTACCAACTTGGGAGAAGCTCAACGCAGAAATCAACACACCTCCCATCTTCGACCCTTGCGCCAACATTACTGCTGATTGAAACCTGTCCTGACGCGGCCCACTTTAGCTCAGGCCCAGTGCCCTCCCACCCGGCACAATCATTATGGAAATGATGTGCAATCTCAAGTAGAAGCAGGTCAGCTTCCGCGAAAATCTCTCGTATCTTTGAATCGGCCTCGGCTGATAACGGTCCAAGAACAGCTTCGAGATGTGGCCGATTCTTCTGGAGTGACGATGTTTCCATACGTGAAGCTCGATTTCGTTTGGATAGGTGAATAGTGGGCGTCTAGTCTCGTGACATGAACATCCAGCGATGTCCTTCCAGATCCTCAACTCTATATCGTCGCGCGGGCGGCCCATCCTCCGGTTCAGACAAGATAACCGCTCCCGCGGCCTTGGCCCGAGCATAGTGCTCGTCGACGTCATCAATAAAGACGAGAACACCGTCAATGACCCATGGCAGAGCGGACCATGAAGCGGCAATCTCACAGTTGTCGCGATGTCGCCTGGGCCCTACATAGTCCGGCGACGGACTGGCCAACATGATCAGTCCAGCCCCAACCGACATTTCTCCGTGAGACAGCCTCCCATCGGAAGACATGAAGCGAGCTGTCTCCGTGAAACCAAACACCTCGGCTAGCCATTCCAGGGCGGCAATACCGTCCTCATACGTCAACATCGGAATCACGTCTGGCATCCTGTTCTCCCTTTGCCAAATGCCGGTAAGGTTTCTAAACACCGAACACACACGATGGCACTGCCAAGGCGGCCGTGCCGACTAACGCCGCGCTTTAGCGGCTCGCCTACGTAACTAATCGTGTGAAACCAAAACTGTCTGATTGTCAGATTCAAAGGAGTAGTATCAGATGGTCCGATTCTCCAGATTCGCGACGATTGTAAACTTCGGCGAACGATCTTTCGAGTGACACTCCTCGCACCTATAGCGTAGTATCCGCCTGACTATAAATAAAACACAGTTGGAGGAAGAGGTGGCATGAGGCAAATGTCGAATCTCTTGCAGTGGGCTTTCTCGGTGTCAACGAACTTTCGCCTGGTTGTCGCTGGGCTTGCTTTCGTCACTACGCTTGCGGCGTCGGTCCAGGCGCAAGACAACCGGATGACGCCCATCGCTACGCCTTCGCAACCCAATGCGATTGAAATCGGCACCGGTCCGCTGCCCGGTGGGACCAACCCGGAGTCCTGGCATAGCCAGTACGGTAGCAAGTTTGCGCGCAATGTAACGGTTGCCACGTTGACACCCTTTCTGCCGGATCCAGGCAAGGCAACCGGTGCCGCAGTTGTCGTCGCGCCTGGGGGCGGTTTCCGCACATTGTCCATGGAAAATGAAGGCTGGAACGTTGCCCGCGCACTGGCGGAAAAGGGTGTCGCCGCGTTTGTCCTTAAGTATCGCTTGAACCAGACTCCCGCGGACATGGCGGGGTTCGAGCAGTCCATGCGGGAAATGTTTTCTGGAACGGCGCGGCCGCCGCGCCCCGACCCTGAGAAGGCGATGGCCGGCCTCGCGCCGCAGATCGCCGACGCCCGCGCTGCGTTTGCATTGATCCGGAAGCGCTCTGCCGAGTGGCATGTCAATCCCCACCGGATCGGCATGGTCGGCTTTTCCGCCGGCGCGATGCTGACAATGGCGACCACACTCGCGGGCGAGGATGCGAAGCCAGCCTTCATCGGCAACATATACGGTCCTCTCGCATCAGTGACAGTGCCGGCCGACGCGCCGCCACTGTTTATCGCCCTGGCTGCCGACGATCCGTTCTTCGCGAGCGGTGGCTATGGAATCATCGATAGCTGGAAGGCAGCGAAGCGCCCCGTCGAATTCCATCTTTATGAACAGGGTGGTCATGGCTTCGGGATGTATCCGAAGGAAACGACGAGCACCGGTTGGTTTGAAGCTTTTGTGCGCTGGATGGGGATGCACGGCATGCTAAAGCCGGCATCGTCAGGCAGCGCCGGTGCCGCAAACTAACTGGAGGAAGTACTGCTCGTGTGGGTCCGGGTCGGGTGGCTCCGTTTCTGAGGCAACCCCTACTTCAGTTTGTAAGAGTGGTCTGTAGCACAACAACCACTGAACTATTCGTGTTTCAGTGGAAGCACCTTTGGACAGATTGCTTTTAATAGGGGTTAGAGTCTCACGATCTTACAGTCGCGGATCTAATTCAACCAGCTAACTTTCTTTCTTTGCCGCTCGACCGCTTTTCCATACACTCCGGCGAGCAGTAGATCGCCAAACCTGACTTCAAATTCATCGCGCGATCCTCAGGAATCCAGGTTGAACAGCCAGCGCACTTAACCAGTTTATTCTCACTTCCCCTCCCCTGAGGCGCAACTGTCGAACCCCCAAACGAAGCTGATACATTCAGTGAGTTGACAACTTTTTGAATTAGCTGCAAGTACGGCCGGATCCGCGAGTACACAACAACAAAGACAAAAGCAACAATAGCGGCTATTAGGAGATACTTCACGTGATGTTAGATGCGTGCAGCGAGCTAAGCGCGTTCATCACCGGCACGACTGCCGCCGGAATCTGAACCATACGGCTCATCGCCAGCCCTTCGGCGAGGCATAGGATCCGTAGACCTACGCCGCGGTTGCGACTCTTTGGTGCGGCGATCGATGCTTCCAGGAGGCAAGCCTTTACCATGAACCGCTTCTTCGAGGATTCGAGTTATCTCTTGAGAGAGGGTGCGATGTTCTGCAGCGGCGCGTCGACGAAGAGACTCTTTCAGGTGATTGGGTACATATGCTCCAATGAAAACGCCTTTGCGATTAGCCATCTTTCGTCGATCACTCCTTATTTATTCTTCAATTTCAACCCTGCAAAAGTTGAACAGGTCTATAAGCCGAATTCTGTATCCCGACATTCGCCGGGATGGCGATCATTCATCTAGGCCGATCGTTGCCGATCGGCTCAAGCGACCTACCCGGAGGTCGTTCCCGACGAATCGGGTATCGGGCGGGCAGCCCTTTTACGCCTCCCTATTTGGTCTTGCACTGCGAGGAGTTTGCCTGGCCGCGTATGTCACCACACGCGCCGGTGCGCTCTTACTTTAAGCCCTGTTGGGCCGCACCGTTTCACCCATCACCCCGAATCGAGGCTGGTCTCTTCTCTGTTGCACTTGTCGTCGCCCAATGGTTCGTAAACCATTAAGCGCCCCGCTGTTAGCGGGCTCGCTGCCCTATAGTGTTCGGACTTTCCTCTCCCGGCTCGTGATTCCAAATCGAAATTTGAAACCTCGATTTCCGGCAGCAACCGCCCGACCTGTTCGATTGCAAGGCACTCAGAGTATAGCAAACCAGTGTTCAACGGGTATAGCACTGTCGTGAACACGTTTAAATGGAACAGTCTTAGCCGAAAAACTTAAAGCCGACTCTGAGGCTGTTTATTAACTGCTCTGGAAGTAAAACTGCGACAGCAACAGAGGAAATGGCATGAGAAAGCGCAAGTGCATAGAGGTTAGGCTGACGCTGGTAAACCCACGCCCAAACACTGCCTCCGATTAAGGTAAGCAACGTCAATACGGGGTTTGGAAAATGCACCAGCGCAAACACCAGGCCTATAACCAAAACGCTCTTCCAGCCTCGTCCAAGCCAGAGTTGCGCCCGTCGATTCATATAGCCCTGGAGTACATACTGCTGAAACAACGCCCAAAGAGGAAGCAGCGTAAATCTCAGTCGAGGCGTTCGAATCGATATCGCCGAACCGGAGGTCACCCAAGCCAGCACGAGGATCACAACCACTCCTGCGATTGTTGGCAGCAAGACAAGTTTTATTGCAGCCAACAAGTTGTCGGTCCTAAATCCAATATCTTTGAGACTCTCTCCCCGAATTCGGTGAGAGGAAATCATCAAGGCCACCGCCAGCGCTACCGGAATTCCAAGAACAACCTTACTGGCCCCCGCAAACGACAAAATGACCCACTCAGCCAAAAGACACGAAACCAGAACGGACATGATTTCCCACAAGGCAGTTAAACGTGTCTCGTGGCCAGTCATCTTTTGCATCGATTCCATCTTGTATCTAACGTCCTTCAGTTCCGTCCCACACTCCGTCGGAGCTTACGCGAAAGCGAATTGGATCACCGAGTAACTGCAGAGTGTATTGCGATCCCTTTCCACTCTGGTGTAACGCATAGACTCGAGCAGTATGTTCTCCTGGACTCAGCTTGATCGAAGAAAACTCGTAACCGTGCCACTCATCTTTGGACCAACCTGCCGCCGACACATCAGGGCGTGGCTTATTTGCTATTTGCGTAGACACAAACTTTTCGTCGACGAATAACTGAACTTCAACTCGTTCCCATGGCGATGCATCGTTAACTGCCCATCCGGCGATCGTAGTCGACGATGGAACAACCTCACCCCAACCATGGAAAGTAGGTGGAAACGCGTTGATGTAAAACGCAACCGCAACTGCACCGACTAGGAGTGTTTCTGCGAGAGCTTTGCCGATCAGGATGTGGGTTAGCTTCGACGCGGGATTCAGCATTAAAGAGATTGAAAGGCTTCAGTCTCGATTGGTAACGTGAGGCATTATAGTCGGAATGTCAGAGGAATAGGACCTATAAGACCAATAAGAACCTATTATTGGTTATTGTTCTAGTTTGGAAGGTAGAGCTTTTGGAGGGAAGAGGTCAGGCCAGCGATTTCGGAACTCAGAGCGCACGATTTCTTCGACGTCATCAGCCGTGGGGCAGGCCAGGCACCGCTCTACCAATTCTGCCGCCTCGGT
>JBKPQV010000211.1:0-5973 GCA_046734235.1 Acidobacteriota bacterium | reverse complement strand
GCTGAATAGCGCATTGGATTCTCCAGCAGTGTCAGCTGCTGCCCTACTGAGCGGCAAAGCTGCTTCGTAATACCGAAGAGCTTCGTCCTCTTTGTGCATTGATTCGAGAACGGATGCCATGTGCGATAGTGTGTAGGCTTTGTATCGTTGATCCTGGCCGCTCCTGATTTGATCGAGTGCTTGTGTGAAGGTACGAAGCGCTCCTCCGAAATCACCCATCGCCTGCTGGACACGACCAATCTCTCGTAGCGCGTGGCCTTCCATGCGATGCATTCCTAACGATCGGAATAGCTGCAAGGCTTCGTTTAAGGTTTGCAGCGCTTTCTCGTGCTCCAGTAGAGCATTCTGAACTCGGCCGAGATCCAGCATAAGTTCGGCGATGCCCCACTTGGCGTCGATCTCCCTGAAAGCGGCAATCGCTCGTTCAACATATCGCTCCGCGCTCTTCGCATCTCCCATCGACAAGTAAACGAAGCCAATGCCTCCGAGTATGCTTGCCGCACAAACACGATCTCCGGTCAACCCGACTAATTCTTCAGCCCGCAGGTATGCGGTCAGGGCGTCCTGCTTATTTCCCGCTTTCGCAGTTATGTTTGCGAGTCCATTCAAGGCCATCGCCTCGACTCTCAGATCGTTAACAGCTCGCGCAGCAGTGACACTTCGCTTGAAGAAATCGATCGCCTGTTGCGGTTTCGCCTGCAGCAAAGAGTAATAACCGAGGGCGATTAATGCTAAACCTCGTCCGGATTGATCACCTAATTTGGTCCATAGATCGAGTGCTTGTTGCTGATACTTTTCCGCGATCGGCAGATCCCCAAGGTTATAGATCGCCTCACCGAGATTGCTTAGGGCACGAGCGCGAAGAGGATCGTCATTCAGCGCCTCCGCAATCTTTAATGCAGCAACCGCCTCTTTGTGGGCAGCTTGTGTGTCACCCAGCACAAAATGTGCGTACGACTTGTCGTTAAGAATTCGCGCTTCATCGACTGAGCTCCTCGCCTTGCGACTCAAAGGGAGCGCTTGGTCATAACACTCCAACGCGATGCGAGAATCACCCAGGATCTGATGGACTTCACCAGCGGATCTGAAAGCTGCCGCTGCCTGCAACAACTGCCCATTAGTCCGAAAGACTTCTGCAGCCTCAAGATATTTTTGCGCGGCTTGTTCACTCGAAGCTTGGCGTTGCTCACGGCGTAGCTTTTCAGCTTGATCGAGTAGCACTGACGGATTACTCGCACCACTTTGTCTCGCGGGCACTGCGCGATCATTTCTGGTTTGTTTTCCGTTTGAGATTTGAAATGAGTAGGTGAGGATTGCACCCGCAAGTGCACAGACAATTCCACCGAATCGAACGATTCTCAAGCGATCGAAGTGAGTAGCACTGACTCTATCTGCCACTCGACCGTTTCTTTTTCTGTTTCGGCGGAGACGACGCCAGCGGCGTAAAGAATTCACGAACACCCTCTATTACTTTCTTATCTTCGGCAATACAGCTTGGTGGAAAGAAGGCGACTGGGGGATTTCGCATGCTGTGAATGGGGTTTTTACCTTCGCCGCCTGTCATTCGCATTTCACCCATACGCATTTCGCCCATTCGCATCTCCCCCATCCGCAGGTCACTCATGCGCATCTCCCCCATTCGCATTTCACCCATGCGCATCTCGCCCATCCGCATTTCACCCATTCGCATCTCGCCCATTCGCATTTCACCCATTCGCATTTCACCCATTCGCATCTCGCCCATTCGCATCTCGCCCATACGTATCTCACGCATGCGCATCTCGCCCATTCGCATTTCAGCCGTTCCTAAAGAATCGTCGTGAAGGTTGCCAGCCGCGGCGGCTACTAGCAAAGCATCGTATCCGCGTGGGCGACGTCGCGTTACGTCTGTGTATGTTTCGAGAAAACTGAGCCAACCACGATCGGGCGAATCTTTTATGAAATCCAGATTCTGATAGCGGCTCGACACTGACGACCACGGGAAATAAATCGAAACACCATACGAATACTGATAACCAGCGCCGCTATAACATGAACGGAGCACAAACTTAGTTGCGATAAACTCTCGTAGTTTCTGACACTCAACAAAAACATCCGCCGACAACGTTCGCCGCTGAAGACAATCGCAAAGGTCAAAGAGATCAACAAACCACTCGCCGTTGTACGACTGCGCTTCCCAATGCGCCAAAACTAAGTCGTCTTTGAATGATGATTGGGTACGACCGTCGTTGTCGCACGCTTTTTTCAATTCCTGTTCAAGCGTGGCCGCCAGTTTGTCCACACGTTCCCGCAACTCCACAACGTGGCGCACATCCAAAGCAGACTGCGTTACGGACAGTCCGGCAACCCAGTACGACGAATAGTAGTTCACGTACTCTTCAACGATTGCTTTCGCTGCCTCAACCTGGATCTCTGTCTTCTTTGATTTTGGTTTCGTACAGTGGTTCAAACGCTCTAGTATCTGCCGATAAGGCCAGCCTGAAGCGGGACTATAACTTTCACACCCTACGACGATTTGTGCGAGGTCGCGAAACTCGTAACAGATCTCGCACATACTCATCAGACAGTTGTCCATGCCGACGATATCTATTGGCTTCCCGCCAAGATCGTTTTGCAATTGCTGAAAGACCTCTTTCAGTTCGTTAAAGGTCAGCGAACCCTTCGCGCTTTCATCCTTCAACAGGTAATCGCTTTCAGTTCCACCGGCGTGTCCAGACAAGACAACAATGTAGTGATCAGCCGGATACTCCTGGATACAGAAACTCAAGAAGTTGTAGAGAGTGATAGGCGAACCTGTGTCGGTGTCGTCTGTCACTGGTTCATCCTCGAAGGCAAGCGCGCTGAGGTCGTTGACTCCGCGAATCGCCTTGTCGGTTCTTTCTCTCGTACGAGCGCGTGACTGCGACAATGCGATGGCGTTCTTGCTTTCGTTTTGGAAGCGGACTTCGCCACTCTTCGAATCGAATTGCGCTTTATCAATGATGTCGTCGAATAAGGTCGAGTCGGGACCGTTGCGGTTGATTAGATATCGATGTGTCGGAAGAAACTCGTCTCGTGGATCAAACTGTGCGACGACCTTGATATCTTCGCCCGGGTTGGCCTTCTTCATTTCCGTTAAGGCGAACAGACACTCGCTGGAGAGATTGTTATCTCCCGCGAGATACACCATCACAGTCCAAGCAGCTTTCTTTTTAGCCATGATTCACCTCCATGGGCGGCAGTGGGATTACGGTTCTGGGTTACCGAGGGACCCGACTCGAGGAGATAGGTTTCTGTAAAACGACTTGGGTAAACGAAACTGAACCGGCTTCGGACGAAGTTTGTCGGTCTGCCCCTCAGACCGAACACCTTTCCGAAGGGGTGTAAGGACAATCACTAAAACATCAACAGTCAGCAGACACTTAAACTAAGCCAGGAGTGTTGTCAACAACAAAGTTGCAGCAGTTGGGCGAAATCTCGGCCTGGCTGCTGCAACCGATCTCGTCGCTAATGGATTACTGGATAGGAGATTCACAACTCAAACTCACCTTAGTGTACGAGTTTGGTTGAATAGAGAACCCCGTACATCGCGTCCTGATGCCGAGCGAAGTCTTTGCCGTCTGTCGCGAGCATGATGTTTACGTATTGCACTTGCCCGCCAAATTTTCGGTAGGCGATCCATTGTAGACGGCGATGATCGTCCGGTTTCGGCGGATTCGCCTCTCTAAACTGCACACCCTTTACTCCATCGATCTCCAACCACTTTACTTCATCAACCTCAAGCGCCTTGATTCGTTGCTTTTGCTGATCGAACGTGGCCTTGAGACTTATGTCAGTTGGAAAGTCATCGGACATATTAGAGACGTTGACGATAAGCGAGGCGGCATCAAAACCACCAGGTGACCGCCAAAGAAAAGAATTCAATTCTTTCGACTCTTCTTTCCAGGTTGGCGGAACCGTCCAGGTCATTCCCTGCACATCCCACACCGCTGTTGTACCGCCAGCCAGGGCCGCTGTCTGCGCCGCTGTCGGCGCAGCCTTCTCCGCAGTGATATCGCTCCCGCCGGAGCTTGAGCCTGTTCCAGTTTCAGACGATTTCTTAAAACGATTCGTAAGATTACATAGCGACAATGAGAAACAGATGAACAACACTACGGGCAGGTATTTCATGGCATTCCTCGAGACCAGGGATTTGTGAAAGCATGGTGCTTCTATTCTAAATTCATGCAGCTGTCAATTTTTGACGGTCGCGAAAGTTAGACCACCAACCGACGGACCATTTGTGGCTTTCGATTTGCTGGTATATCCTATCGCCATTCCCTCCAAACACCCCCTTTCGTAAACGTTGCTCGAATGAGTACGAGCTATCGGGAGACCATGAAATGAAAACTGCGATTGCGCGGCTATTTGCCTGCGGACTTATTCTGCCGGGATTGATCTTGTTAACTGTCGGATGCCGGGGCACCGGAACTGAATCAAACATCAATATCAACACTAATGTTTCCAACGCTAACGTTGCGACGGCAAACGCAAACGTAACGACCCAGCCGATTTCTGCACTGGCCGCCAAGGAGCCGGACAAATATAAAGCGACGATTGTCTTCACCGCCGAGACTGAAGGTGGCGAACAGACCGTTGGTATTCCAACGCTAACGGCAGAAGTTGCACGCAACGGCGAGGATCGTCGTGTTTCTTTCAAACTGCCAGACGGTTCGGATCTGATTTACCTGGACCATGCGGGTGTACCGTACGCGATCTCTCTCGGCAGAAAACAGTATGCCGAGTTGACGAAAGAAGCGACCGGATTTCAGCTTCACAAACTGATGACGCCGGGGCAGATCGTCTCTTACCTGGATAAGTTGAAAGGGATTGAGGCTGCCGGCGAGGAAACTGTAAATGGCCGGACCGCGTTGAAGTATCGTTACGCCAAAGCCGCGAACACCAATTCTTCCGCGGGTACCGTTAATACTGAGTCGTTTATCTTTATCGACAAAGAAACTGGACTACCATTGCGCACGGAAATTCTGGGTGAGGCCACCGGAAACGTTCAAGGTGTAAAGGGCGCAAAGATCATCGCCGAGATGCGCGACATCACAACCGATGTCGATCCCAAATTCTTTGAGGTACCGGCAGGATTAAACAAGGTTCCTGAGGAGCAAGTCCGCGCGCAAGTAAACGCGCTCGTTGGGACCGTTGCCGCTATCTTTAGGACTGTTCTCGCAAACATGAATACAGGCGGGGCGACAGCGTCACCGGCACTGAGCCCGGCGGCGAGCCCGTCACCTTCTCCATCAGCGACGCGTTGAGGAATTCCCGATGAAATACATTTTGCTTCTCGTAGTCGGTGCGGTGCTTGGCGGCGGCGCAGCAGTCTATTCTCTTGGTGCGCCGCGCGCCGGTTCTGCTCCAGGTTCTCCTGTCAAAACACCGGAAGGAAGCCCCCCTTCCACTGTGGTGATCACGTTGGACCAGGGAGTGATTGATGCTGTTTTGGCAACAACCTTTTCTGGTCTTGGCGCACCGACATTTCAACTGGGCCAGAGCTCCGCTGGCGAAAACAACGGTCCCATTGAGGCCGCCTATCAAGGTGGCTGCACTAACACGATTACGTTGCTGTCAGAAGGGAGCGGTGTAAAAACGAGTGTCCAGTTCAAAGGCGGAAAGATTACGGCACCGATTGCCTTCAACGGCAGTTACAACCTGATGGGCAACTGCATGCAGTTCAAAGGATGGGCCCAGAGTAATATTACCTTGTCGTTCGACGCAGATAAGCAAACTGTTTACGGTCTGGTTGACGTCGAGGGTGTGAATCTCGAAGGCGTATCCCCAGTGGCGAATAGTTTTGTGACTGCGTTCGTTCAGGGGGCAATCAATCAACGCGTGAACCCGCTCGTGCTCGTTACGGAAAGACAGTTGTCTTTGATGATTCCTGTTAAGGCGAGCAATGGAACAGTGAAGTCACATGCGAAAGACGTGCGCGCAGAGGTCCTAGAT
>JBKPQV010000210.1:0-17123 GCA_046734235.1 Acidobacteriota bacterium | reverse complement strand
CTCGCTCACGATTGTAACGAGCTTCGTCGAGTACTGCGCGAGCTTGTCGAACGGTCGCGGTCTGTTCAGGATCGACGGAGTCGTCAGTTCCATCAGGAGCTAGACCGAGTCGAGCTCGAGCTTGAGCTAGCGAAGCCTCAGCCTGCTGTACGCGAAGCTTGTAGTCCTCGGGTTCAACTTGAGCAATTACCTGACCTTTGCTTACTACGGTTCCCAGGTCCACGCCAATCGTCTTAAGACGACCAGGCACTTTGACGCTAACCGTAGTTTGATCGAAAGCTGCAAGAGTCCCGTTTGCTGTTACGCTTTCCCCGAAAGGAGCTTCTACAACAGCCGTTGTCTTTACTTGTCGGGCAGTCTTCGAACCGCCGGGCGAACCCTGTTTCGCCGATGCAGGATAGTCGCTTTTACACGACGTTAAGAGTAGGAGAGCGAGGGCTATAAACGTCAGGAGGACTACTGCTTTTGGTTGTTCGTTGTCGGGCTTCTCCGGTTCAGGCATATGCGCCGAGGAGTTTAGCACGCCCTGAGTACTTGATCACTTGGGGGAAGGAGGAATGGGAATCTAATACTTATTTGTCATTGGTCATTTGACATTTATCATTTTCCATTTCCAGACCCTCCAGGCGTTGACTGAAGATCAGGAATCGGGATCAAGAGGTCGGTACCACCTCGCGGTAGCGGGTGGGCCCAATCATGACTTCCGGTAGAAAATTGCGGCCGTTTTGAATTGTCTGAGTAATCAAAATAGCAGCTTTACGCGCAACTCTTATCTAATGCCCTGATGCTCGTGCTTGGGCCCACCCGCTACCGCGAGGTGGTACCGACCTCTTCATCCACAATTCCTGATCTTCAGTCAACGTCCGGAGCGTCTGAAAATAACAAATGAAAAATGTCAAATGACCAATGACAAATAGATCTTTTAAAACCCTTTCCTGATCAAGTACGACGCCTTAATGAAGAACGTCCTACTGTTCCGCCTGAAGCCCGGCACGATCTGTCCCGTGTAAGGGTGCTGGGTGTCGTAATTCAAATCGTCGTTATAGCCGGCGTAAAAGGAGGTTCCAGGACTTGGGGTCCAACCAAATAGAGCCTGCGATCGCATTCTCGAATTCATCGTGTTGTAGTCCAGAATCAATCTGGCAAATAGAGCCTTTGTGAACTGATAAGTGCCGCGGGTGGTCAAGATGTTTACTATGTAAGCTGTGCGGTCGGTGTCATATCTATGCAGGTTCTGGTGATTCAAACTAAACGACATTCGAAGTTCATTCGTCGGTTGATAGGTAACTCCACCGGACATCTGAAATAGACTGCCACGACCTGGATCCAATGGAGCAGTCGCAGTACACGCAGCAATTGGATCCGGCTTGTTACACTCGCCCGCTGCCACCGCTTTTGCACGAGCCTCGCGATACTCCAAAGCGGCCGGACTAACACGCGGATACTTGTCGCCATTGCCAAAATCAAGATCCATGTGGCCCCAACGGTTCGTTGCCTGCGCATTGAACTGAATCTTCTTACTGAAATTCGAACCGGCATAAACCGATAAGTGCTGTTTGTTTGTTGACCGTTCATTGTCGGGTCCGTAGAACGTGCACGGCGTGCGCGCCAGACTTTTCGGGAGCAGGAGATCCTGACCGCTTGCATCACAGGGCTTCGCTTCTCTGGTTGCGCCAAACTCATTATCAAACAAGCGCTCATATGCAGGTTCCCACCACGCTCCTAACCAACTGTTTCGCGGCAGTTGAAGTTCTACGAGATTCTCCGACTCCCACATGTAGAGCTTGCCCTGCCAGTTGTAATCCATGTGAGTCAACGAATGGACGTGATACGAAATCAGTTTTTGCTTTGGCTTAGGATCGGAGTTGTAGCGGATGAATCCGTAATTGAAGTTTGAGTTGGTTCTCTGTGTGAAGCCAACATCGGCGCGATAGTCTTTGGTAAATCCTTGTCCGTAAAACTCCCAGCCCCAGTTTCTGCCTGAGACGTTGTAGTCGCCAACGTAAGCAAATCCATTACCCGTGCGGTATCGGGTTTTGCCTTCTTCCGGATCGAAAAAGAAGTTTCGTGAAGTCGTACCCAAAACTTGAAAACTTGCGGTTGTTTGCTTGTCTAGACGAAAACGGCCATCAAAACCCAGCACCTGGTTGTGCTTCTCGATGAAGTTGTAACTCGTGGCTAACATTCCGAGGGAGTTCTCCTTGCCGACATCCCGCTTCAGACGCAACACACCGATATAGGCATTCTTTTCGAGAAATCGCTCGTTGTTACAAACCACACGAGGATCCAAGGCTCGTCGATCGACGCAAGCATTCAATGCGCCACGGTCGTCCGCACTTAGATTGCCTGGGCCATCGTCACTCGCCACCATCAAACCAAAAGTATTTCTGCCAACCTTGCCGGTTGTTTTTACAGCCACGTCAGGATCAACAATGGAACGAGTATGAACCGCAGTGATTGGTGTTTGAAAAATATCGATGCCTTCAAGGAAGAATGGCCGCTTCTCTGGAAAGAAAATCGGGAAGCGCTGATTTGCGGTGACCACCAACTGATCTGCCTCGACCTGTGCAAAATCCGGATTGATAGCTAAATCTATCGTGACAGCAGAACTCGGTATGAATTTAGCAGTCAAACCGGCGTCGAACCTGAGCGGTTCATTCACGATACGGCCAGCCTCATTAGTTCCTGGTCCAAACCCAAACGAATGCACAAACCTACCATTCTCAGAAAACGTCAAACTTGGAATTAGTTCGATGGTTCGCTCTACAGAGATCCCCTCTAAGCCCGTAAGGTGTCCCGCCTGGCTCAAATTGCTATCGATGCTACGCGAGAATGGCATCCACGAATCTAGTTCATTTTCGAAGCGTTTAATGCGGCGAAAGAAATGAGCTCCCCAAAGCTTTCCTTTTCCTGCTTCAAAGCGCAGCGACTTAAATGGAATTGCTATCTCGACGTCGAAACCAGTTTCGTGGACGATGCCCTTCGACTCCATCAGGATGTCGACACTGAAGTCTTCCCCCCGACCTTCAGTAATGATTCCATCACCCTGAATACCGAGCGGATTGAAGAAGACTTCGAACGCCTTGCGCTTGTCATTAAAGGTGTCGAGCATCACACCCACGTAGTCGTCCTGAAAAATGTTGTCGCGCTTGGCGACGGTCGCGCGAACTTTGTCAGACTCGTCTGTGGCTTTGAAGGCGATGTAAAGAAACTTCGCATCAAAACCTATGAGAACTTCAGTTGGCTTCGAAGGTGGAATGTTGTCACCAGGTTGAATCTGATAGAAGTCCTTGAGCACTGCAGCCGTTTTCCACACTTCATCGTCAAGCTTTCCATCGATTGTCGGAGCCTTGTCAAATTTCGGAATCGTAATCGGGCTTGATTTTTCATCAGGCAGAGGCGGAATGCCCGACGTTTTTGGTGCGGCGGTATCTAAAGGAGTCGCTAATTTTGCAGTCTCGTTCGCAGCAACTGAAGGTTTAGATGTCGTTTTAGGAGAGAGTTTTGCTGTCGCTTCGGCAGCTGCCTCCTTAACGGCCGGCGCGCTTGCTGGGTTGGTTTTTTGAGCGTCCGTGGAAACAGCCAGTACTGCGACGGCAATCAGAGTTCCCCTTAAGAATTGAGCGGTTATCTTCATAAATTATTGATTTGTAACAACCAAAAGACTGGCTTTGGCGAGCACTGCCTGGCTGGTTTTATGTCACTTTTGGTTGGCCAAGGTTAGCCAACAAGACTGGTTACAAACGTTCCCTTCAGCAAATAAGTTCCGGCTTTATTTCAAGAACTTCGACGGAAAAGGTATGAGAGCTTAATGAAAAAAGTTCTGCCGTTACGACGAAAGCCTGGCTCGAGCAGATTTGTAAACGGATTGAAGCCGTTCCTGCTCAAATCATCGTTGTAGCCAACGTAGAAGGCCGTCCCCGGGTTTGGTGTCCATCCAAAAAGAAATTGCCCCTTCACGTTAGATCCCAGCGTGTCGTAATCGAGGCGACCTCGCGCAAAAATAAAGCGCGTAAATTGATAAGTGGTTCGCAATGAAAAAATGTTCTCATCAAACGCCAATCTGCCTGTGTCGTAGCGCCTTAACCGGTCTTTTGTGTAACTGAAGTTAGCGTTGAGTGCTGCGGTTGGCAGGTACGTCAAACCTGCGTCAAAGTGCCAGCTGTCTCCGGGACCTGGATCTTGTGGTGCCAGGCAAATTGAGGGTAGCGGTGTCGTGTTGCAGCGACCGGCAGCAAAGTTTGCATCTCTTGCTAGTGCGGGTGGACTGACCCTCGGGTATTTGGGGCCGGCGCCAAAATCATAATCCATCACTCCCCAGTTCCGACCAAAGAACATGTTGAAGTTATATTTCTTGCTGGGGGTTGACTGGGCATAAAAATAAGCGCCTTTACTCGGTGTCGAGCGCTCGTTATCTTCGCCGGCAAATGTACAAGTATTCTTTATTACGCAATCACTCGATGGTTGTCGTGCTGCGCCAAACTCACTTTCAAAAATGCGCTCGTAACCATAGTTGAAACCGGCACCGAGGAAAGTATCCTTCACCAGTCGAAGTTGTAATTGACTCTCATTGCCAATGTTCTGAGAACGACCTTGCCAATCAAAATTGACGTTTATGTCGTTGTAGACGCGCCACGAAATCAACGTAGCCTTTGGGTTAGGATCTGAGTTGTAACGCACAAACCAATTCGGATTGTTGGTGTTAGTACGACGATTGAAGCCGACATCAGAACGGAAGTATTGAGTTCGTCCGACCATTGAAAATTGTTGGCCAAAATTACGTCCACTCTGATCGTAGTTAACCGCGTAAGCAAACCCGCTCTGTACACTGTCACGCGCAACGCCTTCATCCGGGTAAAAGAAAATATTTCGCGAGCGTGTAGCTAAGGCTTGCCAGCCAAAAGTGGTCTGTTTGTTGAATCGAAATCGACCGTCGAGTCCGCCAAGCTGATTGTAGGTATCGACAAACTTTCGGTAGGTCCCCAAAAATCCTATGAAGGAATCCGACGATCCAACGTCCCGTTTTGCACGCAATACCGCAACACTGGCGTTCTGATCGACGATTCGAGCCGCATCGCAGATTTCAGTACTATTCGCAGCTCTCTTCTCGAGGCAGCTGTTAAGAATTCCTCGCTCATCTTCACTGAGATTACCGGGGCCATTGTCAC
This sequence comes from Acidobacteriota bacterium, assembly GCA_046734235.1. Taxonomy (GTDB): domain Bacteria; phylum Acidobacteriota; class Blastocatellia; order Pyrinomonadales; family Pyrinomonadaceae; genus PSRF01. The sequence goes on along the minus strand of JBKPQV010000210.1, from coordinate 11,955 downwards.
TCGCCAGCATTAAGCCGAAGCTATTGCGTCCTACCTTGCCGGTTGTCTTCACAGCAATATCCGGATCAACAATCGTTCTAGTGTGAACTGCGGAAATCTGTGTCTGGAAAATGTCGATGCCTTCCAGGAAAAACGGACGCTTTTCAGGAAAAAAAATCGGGAACCGTTGATTAGCGGTAACGACGAGTTGATCTGCTTCAACTTGAGCGAAGTCGGGGTTAACCGCAAAGTCGAGAGTTACTGTCGGTGTGAGCGTGTATTTGCCAGTCAGTCCTGCATCAAACTTGACTGGTTCATTCAACATTCTGCCGGGGTCGGTATTGAATAAGGGGTTATTCGGGAACAATCCGTACGTACGCGCTCGACGACTTGTTTGTGAGACGGTCAAACTTGGAATTAATTCGAGTGTTCGCTCAGTCGAAATCCCCTCAAGTCCTGATATGTGTCCTGCCTGCGCCAACCAACTGCTTTTGTCGCGATCCATGGGAATCCACATATCAAGGGAGTTATTCAGCCGCTTAGTGCGTCTCCAGAAGTGGACACCCCATTGCTTGTCTTTACCGGCGACATATCGAAGCGATTTGAAAGGAATCGCCACTTCAATCGTATAACCGTCTTCCGTAACGATTCCTTTCGACTCCATGACAATGTCGAGACTAAAATCCTCGCCATGGCCCTCAGTCCAAATACCGTCGGCCTGAATACCGAGCGGGTTAAAGTCGAATTCGTATGCTCGTCGTTGATCGTTAAAGGTATCGAAAAGAATGCCCACGTAATCGTCATCCCAAAGGTTGTCGCGCTTCGGAACGTTTGCTCGAACTTTGCTAGGGTCGTCGTAACAGTGGAAGGCGATGTAAATGAAACGATTGTCGTAACCAAGCATCACTTCCGTCTTATTTTGCGGAATGATGTTGTCTCCCGGCTGAACTTGATAGAAATCCTTCAAGACGGAAGCAGTCTTCCACACGTCGTCGTCTAACTTCCCGTCAATAGTTGGCGGCTTTGCGAACAGAACCATTTTGACAGGGCTGGATTTTTCGGGAGGAAGTGCCAAAGCCGCGGCTTTGCCTACTTTTACTTCAGTTGGTGTGGACGACGTGGGTGTAGACGAGGTAGCAGGATTACCAGATAGTTTCTCAACAACTTTTTCTGGTGATGAGGATGATGTTGCTGTAGAGGGGCTTTGTCCCTTCGTGCTCGAACCGCACAGAGCGATAGCCAGAACTATGAGCAAGGCCGCTTTCATTGAATATTCCTCTAGCCGGAACTGAAACTAAGGCAAATTGCTGTTTCTAGACCTGCTCGAAAGCTTCCCGCTCTGTTGGACGCTAATTGTCCAAAGAATCTTCCCGAGCGCAACCTCGAAAATTTAGATCCAAGAAATCCAGCTTCTCAGATCCTGAAATTGATTAAGAATTCTTCCCCGCTCTCTCGAGATCTGATGTGAGTCTCGATTAGCGAGAACGAATTGTGATTTGTCCGTCACCAGTATTCAAAACGAATACTTTGCCGCCAGCACCAACTCGCCAACGTTTCACTCGTCTCGAGGGTGCTATGTCTTCAGTGAGAGACAGTCCTTCATTCGTTACGTCTCCGTCAGCATTTGTTTCAACAGTGAAGTTCGAAGTTGAAGGAACCGACAATGAGATTGATCCATCCCCGGTTCGGGCTGATACCGCGTTAAAATTTCCATCGAGTCTAATTGAGCCGTCACCTGTCCTGGCGTCCAACCCACCGTCAAACTTCATTACTGTAATGCTTCCATCACCAGTGTTAACTTGAAGCTGACCTTTTCCATCGCTTACTTGAATTGAGCCGTCTCCCGTGCGGAGGGTAATGTCGCCGGAAACTCCATCAAGCTTTAAAGAGCCGTCATCGGAGGAAACATGCAACGTCGCACTGCGCGGCACCCATACTTCGAAACTAACGGTGCCATCTCTCTCATTATCTGACAGCGCAACGACTGAAATTCCAGAACCCGTCTGCTCAGCTTGAACAACCATTTGCTTCAGCGCATCTTCGGTGTCGGCCCGTTTAGTTGCTGTGTAGCTAACTTCAGATTTGTCCCAACCGTGAACTACCACGGAACCATCAAAAGTGGAAACGTTGACACGCGGCGATCCGTTGACCGTAAAAGCCTTAGTCTCCTGTGTAGTCGGACGGTTATCTCCATAGCTGACGACCGGACCTGTTCCTGAACCCGAACCTGAGCCAGAACCAGATCCTCGTCCTCTTCCAACGCTATTGATTCGGACCTGTTCACGGACTTGACGCGCAGTCTCTCGTTCAACTTCCCGTTGAGCTTGCTCAACTTCGCGCTGCGCATCCCGAAGAGCTTGATCCACTTGTCGCTGTGCTTCTCGCTGAACTTCGCGAGCGATTTTCTCGGCGTTAACCTTTACTTTGATCGCGGCTGCCGCTTCGGTTGCTGACTCCACTTGTTCGGCGACGTCTACCTCAACCTCACCCTCTTTTTCACCGCCTAGCGAAAGTGCAGGGCTCAGCGTGCGACCATCTTGAGCATGGTTAAGAATAATTGGACCATTCACATTGCCCAATTTGATACGTGGCCCACCAGTTCCAATCTGGCCATCCAGGTTATGCCCCACGTATTCACCATGCTTCACTCGCAAACCAAAGTCATTAGTGATGCCGCCATGAACGGTTCCTGCTCTAACTGACGCATTAGAATCAGAGGGGATTATTAGGGTAACCGGGCCATTTACTGATCCAAGGGAGATTGGCTTTGACTCATCAAGTTGAGTTAGCGTCGCCTTCAATGGGCCGTTAATAGTTGAGAGCTTTACCTCACCCGATAATCCGCGTGCTGTGACGGGTCCATTAATCGATGAAGCTTTTACACTGCCTTCGGCACCTTCAATATCGAGTGAACCGTTGACCAGCTCAATTGATTGAAGCAGGGCTTTCCGAGGTACTGTAAGGGTATATTCAACTGAGGCGTTGTCCCATCTGTCACCGCGGTAGTTCTGATTCCAGTCGGAATAGTCAGTTTTGATATTGATATTGTCTTCGGTCGAGTTAACTTCTATTCGCAGGTCCGCCAGACGTTCTTTTCGACTAGATCTCTTTATCGCATCTACTTGAACTGCTGCTCGATCCCAAACCTTGATTTGTACACCGCCATTAATATTTTCAAGACTTACTCGGCCGTTGACAGACAATGGATAGGTTTGATGAAACTCTTCACGAAACTCTTCACCAGAATCACCTGGAAATGCTGACGAGTTTTCTGTTGACGTTACCGACGGCAACGGCCGTCGTTCTTGCATTAACGAACTCGTTACAGAAGCGCCGCGCGTTCCGTTAGTGGCTAACGCCACGAAAATTAATACTGCAGTTATGAGGGACTTTTTCAACATTCTCTTCTCTACCGTTTCTATCGAACTCTTAGTCGTTAATTAGCCAGCAATACGCAGATTGATACTTCCATTCAATGTCTTAAGCATCAGGTCTCGACCACCTGCACCGATGGTTCCCCTGATGTGTTTCTTACCTTTTTGTTCGGTTATCGTCAGCGGGAAGTCCGAGTTTATTGATCCGTTTAGTGTTTGCGCTTCAACTGAGGCGCCCAACCCCGCTGGAAGGTCCAGATTTATCCCGCCATTAACCGTCTTGAAGGAAAGAGCCTTCGGCCAGTCAGCGGTCCCTAACTTTGCGGAGATCTCACCGTTCACCGTTGCTGCTTCTGCGTAACCGCTGGTAGAGATTTTTATGCTGCCGTTGACTGTTTTTGCATCAACATTTCCATTAAGACCCGACACGCTGATTCCGCCGTTAACACTCTTCCCGACAAAATTAACGCTTGCAGGGATGTGAACAGTGAATTCAACACTCACATCATTGTTACGAATAGTATTCGAGCCTTCTTTTCGCCCTTCATCCGAATCGCCTGAACCACAGTTTGTGTATCCGCCATCCTCAGTTGGATAAAGCGCACAAATGGTCACGCCCCCCGCGTGTGGCACCACTTTTATCTGGACCGAATTAACATCGCTTTTCCGTGCCCGCTTTTGTGCGATAACCTGGACTTCACTTCCGGAAGCAAGATCAGCAACGATCTCGCCATTGATGTTTTTCACTTCAACTGCTGAGCCAGGCGCTACGTTTCCATTCCAACGAAATTCATCAGAGCGACTGGCATTCTGCACAACAGTTTCCACACAGGATGGAGCAACTACTGGCGCACTCGCACTTGCCGTCGGAACAAGATTGTCTGACCAGGACGCAAGCAATTCACTCGCTTGAAGCGTCACTCGTTGCAACTGGTTGAGTTCGTTCATCGCGCTTGAATAAGCCGCTAAACCGACAATCAATAAAAGGAGCACGCTATAGAACTTCTTTTCGCCGAATGGATTTCCTGTGTGATTCATTGTTTCAACCTCGTAAATTTTTTAGGGCCAAGAGCAGCCAGCCTGTTGGTACTAGTTCTAACTGCCCTCAGCCCTTCTGCGTTGCTCTATATTCAAAACACCAACCCGCTGGAGGTTGTGACAAGAAATTTCTCTGGGGGATAAATATTTGAAAGGATTAAGGTTTTAGTGCAAGCCGGATCATTTTCCATATATCATTTGACATTTTTCAGCTGTCATTTGGCCCCCTCACGGAGCATTTGGATCCATCAACCTCGGACCAAACAAAATGACAAATCAAAAATGTCAAATGACATATGGAAAATGATTGGTTTTCCGCTTGGCTACATCTTCTTAAGGTGAAGCGTCCCACCGAACGATGACAGCGAGATGGTCGCGTCGCCGGATCCACAGACTGCATTGACGCGTTTGTAGGGATTGGCCACAACTGGTTTGACTACAATCACTGGTGCGATAACCGGACCGGTTTTCGGCGCCGTTGCGGTCTTTGGACCTTTTGGTTTGGTTTCGGGAGGAACTGGTACAGGTTTTGGCGCGGGAGTGGCCGGAGGCTCAGGCAAGTATTTCAAACGAAAATCAGAAACAATGTCGGTATTCTCTGTCACTCTCGCATTCAGAGTGAACGAAGCATCGTGCGGCATCATCAGCACAACATCGCCGCCCATTGTAGTGAAACCGTAATTGCCTGCACGTGCTAGAGGGCCCGTCATCGTTACTGTTCCATTAACTGTCTTCGCCAGTACCTTCGAATTACTTACTTGATCCAGTTGAATATCTCCACTTACTGTGCCGACTTCAAAAACATCTTCCGGTGTTAGGGGTTTGACGTTCGCGACTTCAACTCCACCACCGGCCGAACTTAGATTAATTCTGCCAGTCGAATCCTTCAGCACTATGCTCCCACCGACACTACCAGCTTCTACAAACTTTGTGGCTCCTTCAATAGTAATGTCGCCGTTCTGCGAGCCCGCGTAGGCGCCCGCAACTCCGGTGATGAAGATATCTCCGTCACGGGTTTGGACCTGGACCGTAGCTTCTTTGGGAACATCCATTTCGACGTCAGCCAGTGCCTGGCAGTCGCCCTTTGGTGACTGCTTATCGGTGACCATGACGTCGATCCGCGTTGCAGGCGATAAGAGTTGTTTTTCTTTGACTTTGTCGATACGTCTCAAGTCTAACTGGTCTGCGTCTGTAGCGCGTGCGCGTAGTTCATTTTTATCCCACGCGCGAACGGTCAAGCGACCAGACATCACACAGAGGGTAATTGAGGCGTGGCTGTCGACCGGAGTCGAGCGCTCAAGCTTCTCAGAACCACCGCTGTCCTTCTTTTCGTCGTGAGCTGGTGTGGAACCTGCCAGAGAGATGATGACACCCAGCACTGCAGGGACGAGGGCAAACTTCATTGTCAACTTAAACCCCGGCCCTTTCAATGCGTGCGATTATAGACTCGCGCATCTGCAATCGTATTCAACAGGTCTACTTTGCTTTGGTAGGCCGCAAACATGAAATCAGCCGCGTCGGGATCACTCGGATTCTTCTTGGCCGCAGTGCGAGTAGCTGCGATAGCACGATCAACAAACGCGAGGTTGCGCTCATACTCAACCTGCAATGCCGGTCGCATCTTCTTCTTATCTTCTTCGATCGTCGAGTTTAACTTCGCGATTGTTTGCAGGTATGAACGCTCACCAGGCAAAAGTTTTACTGGGGCAACTTTGTCAGCAGCCTTAGGCGTTGAAGGTCTGTACGCTGCCTTAATCTGTCGCTGTGGATTAGGGGACTCATTAACAACCGACCCAACCGCATCCTTGGTCTTCGTCTTCGTAGGCTGCGTTTCTGGCGTATTCACTGGCTCAGCCGGAGCGGGCTTCTCGCCACTTTGCGCAACGATACCATTCGAAGTGCTCGGAGTTGGAGCTGAGCTTCGTAGTTTTACAATCCCGAAAATTACACCAAATGCCAACACAGCCATTAACGACGCATAACCGAGAGTTCGTTGAGGTGAGAGCGTAAAGAGACTGGAAAGTGAACCAAAGAAACTGGAGACTGCACTTGGTTGTTGAACAACTGGGCGAACCACATGTAAACCGGCGATTGCTGCATCGACTTTTCGGCGTAGGCGCTCAGTCGGAACGCTTTCCGCGAACTCCAAAGCAAAAGCTTCGCTCAACAGAGCATTTTCTTCCTCGAGTTCTCGCGCTGCGGCCGCACAAGCGGCACAAGTTGCCAAATGCGCCGTGGCACTTTCCATCAACTGCGTGGAAAGCTCCCCGTCGAAATAGCTCTGGAGCATTGTCTCATCCAAACACCGTCTCATCGTCTGCCTCCGATTTTACCGTAGACCCTCGCAAACTCTTTCCGTCCTCGCGCCACCAAGCTGCCAACATTGGTCTCTTTCAGAGACAACGTGGTCGCGATCTCCCTGTAGGAGAGGCCCTGCTGTTTTAGAAGCAGGCAGCTCCTCATGGGTTCTTTAATTTTGTCTAAGGCCCGGCGAGCCTCTTCGATTGCCACCTGGCGCTCGTAGTCCTCATCCGGAGCCTCTACAAAACTGACGGATTCTACGTTGCTCTTGTGATACTCATTGTCGCGAACCATGGACCGGGTACTACCCCGAACCGTATTGCGCGCAACATTTAGCGTCACACGTAGAAGCCACGCTCGCAGCAATTCCTCGCCGGGCGTAGCGTCGAGATTGCGATACAGTCTTAGAAATACTTCCTGCGTCACGTCTTCGGCCAGGGCAGAGTCGCGCACGACCGCCCTAGCGGTTCGAAAAACCGCGCGGTGATGGAGGGTAAACGCTTCGTCGAAACTAAGCGGAGTTACCGCCTCAGTCCCGAGTTCGTTAGGCATGGACTCGATCAAAGCTCTAGCTTGTCCGTTCATCAATCACCGCTCTCTCAACAGTGGAACACCACAAACTGCTGACTTGTGACAACTTTATTAAATGTTACTTGTCAGCGAGCCGGCTACAGCTTTTTCGCAGATTATTGTAGTCTGAATTCCGATTTGTACCAATCTACGAAACGTTTTAGAGAGAGCGATTTATAGTTAGTTAGTGCCTTAAAACAGCTCTATGTTTCGTTGAACGTGCATTTCCTAACGAAAGTTCATGGTTGAGGTCCCCAAGATTTGACTCCAGAGCCAGCAGAATCCGCTTCACAGTCGCTCGAAAACAGTCCTTTTATGAAGGCCTGCCGGAAGGAGGAAGTTCCCTACACTCCGATTTGGCTGATGCGCCAAGCCGGTCGGTACATGAGCGAATACCGCGACGTCCGAGCAAAAACGACATTTCTTGAGCTCTGCAAGACCCCCGAACTCGCAGCTGAAGTCACTGTCACTGCTGTTGAGCGCTTAGGAGTGGATGCTGCCATTATCTTCGCAGACATCCTTCTCATTCTTGAGCCGATGGGAATTGAACTTGAGTTTGCGCACGGTGAGGGACCTGTCATTCACAATCCAGTCCGCAGGACGGAAGATGTAGCCCGGTTAAATGAGGTTGAAGACATCGATTCGCTAAGTTACGTCTTTGAAGCAATCAGACTAACGCGTCAGGCCCTTAAGCCACACATACCTCTAATAGGCTTTTCAGGAGCGCCCTTCACTCTCGCTTCATACATGACGGAAGGTGGCGGCTCAAAGAATTACATCAACACCAAGACTCTGATGTACAACGACCCAGGTGCATGGCATGAGTTGATGTCGTTGATTACGCGAGCTCTGATCAAATACTTGAACAAACAGATCGATGCGGGTGCGCAGGCTGTACAACTATTCGACTCGTGGGTGGGATCTTTGAGTGTAGATGATTATGAAAACTTTGTACTGCCACACAGTCGTGAAGTGATTCAGAATATTCGACACGATGTTCCGGTAATTCATTTTGGCACTGGAACCACTTCCTTACTCGAATTAATGTCGCAGGCCGGAGGCAACGTCATTGGATTAGATTGGCGTGTCTCTTTGGCGGATGGCTGGAACAGAGTTGGCAAAGACAAAGCTGTAATGGGTAATCTTGACCCCGTCGCTTTGTTTGCTTCAAGAGAGGTGCTTCGAGCTCAAGCAAAACGAATCCTCGATCTTGCCGATGGTCAACCCGGCCACATTTTCAATCTTGGCCACGGAATCCTCCCCGAAACTCCAGTCGACAACGTAATCGCGCTAGTCGATATGGTTCACGAAATGAGTCAAAGGCAAGACTGTAGGTAGAGTCGGGAATGGAAAAAACTTAACCACAAAGTCACGAAGACACGAAGGCACAAAGCTTTGAATCTGTCCTACAGGTTGAGATTTGCGTCTTAGTGGCTTGGTGTCTTGGTGACTTTGTGGCTAAGGTTCGTATCTGAAATGAATAACTACGACGCCTTACTGTTCGTTTCCTTCGGTGGCCCTGAAGGAATGGACGACATCATCCCATTCCTCGAGAATGTGTTGCGCGGTCGAAATGTTCCGCGTGAGCGCATGTTACAAGTCGCTCAGCACTATGAGATGTTTGGCGGAGTTAGTCCTATTAATGAGCAGAACAGAAAGTTAATCAGCGCTCTCAAAGTTGAACTAGAGGTTAACGGACCAAATTTGCCAATCTACTGGGGCAATCGAAACTGGCATCCGTTACTCACTGATACTCTTCAACAAATGGCAAACGATGGGATCCATCGGGCCCTGGCTTTTGTCACCTCAGCTTACAGCTCTTTTTCAAGTTGCCGGCAATACAGGCAAAACATCATCGATGCTCAAAATTCCGTCGGACCGGGCGCGCCAGCTGTAGATAAACTCCGGACCTTTTACAATCATCCGCTGTTCATTGAGGCAAACGTAGAAGAGATCACTGCCGCAGGTGCCAGGTTTCCAGATGGCGTGGACCACCTCGCGTTCACAGCGCACAGTATTCCACAATCGATGGCAGACAATTGTGAATACGAAGCTCAGTTAAATGAAACCGGACGCCTGATCGCTAATCACCTTGGCATTGCGAATTGGAAAATCGTTTATCAAAGTCGTAGTGGGTCACCAGCACAACCGTGGCTGGGACCTGATATTTGCGATCATTTGCGCGACCTGAAAACGCAGGGCGTTTCAAACGTCATCGTCGCCCCCATTGGCTTCGTATCAGATCACATGGAAGTGATTTACGATTTGGATGTCGAGGCGAGGAGAGTCGCAAAGGAAATCGGGTTGGAAGTAGTACGAGCGGGCACTGCCGGCACAAGTCAATCATTTATTAGAATGATTCGCGAATTGATTCTGGAGCGAACTGCCGGACTAACTCCAAGAGCTATCGGAGCACTCGGGCCGGGTCACGATATCTGTCCGGATGATTGTTGCCTTGCGACTACTGCGGTCACAGGTTCACGCGGTTAGGTCTTGTGAAACAGATCGTAATCATTGGTGGTGGAATCTCTGGGCTTGCAGCGGCCCACCGCATAATCGAACTCAGCAGGACCAGTCAACGGCCAGTTGGCCTCTCACTACTTGAGGCCAGTTCTCGATTAGGCGGAACAATCCAAACAATTCAACGCGAAGACTTCCTCCTTGAACGCGGTCCCGACTCTTTCATTTCTGAAAAGCCCGAAGCTCTAGAGCTCGTCAAGCGCCTTCAGATTGAATCGCGATTAATTCAAACAAACGAACAGAATCGTCGCAGTTTTATCGTCAAGGAAGGCAAGCTTCGCCCAGTGCCCGAGGGTTTTCAGTTGCTGGCACCATCTCGAATCTGGCCGTTTCTAACAACAGACATATTCAGCGTTACCGGCAAATTGAGAATGGCGGCCGATCTATTTCTCCCCCGAAAAGAACTTAACGGAAGCAATGATGAATCACTCGCAAGTTTTGTAAGAAGACGTTTTGGCAGTGAGGCGCTGGAACGAATGGCCCAGCCGATGGTTGGAGGAATCTATACGGCAGATCCAGAGCTATTAAGTCTTCGCGCAACGCTGCCAAGATTCCTGGAAATGGAACGGGCACATCGCAGTGTGATATTCGCAATGATGCGAAAGCATCGATCGTTACCTAACCAAAAGGGAGTCAGCGGCGCCCGCTACAGTTTGTTTCTATCCTTAGATCAAGGAATGCAAGTATTGACCGACGCCCTCGAACGAACGCTGTCGAAAAGCGACTTATCTAATTCAGAAACGCCCAAAGCAACAGTCCGGCTAAACACAAAGATCGATTCCTTGAAATTCGTCGGTTCAGAAAATAATAGATGGCAGTTAATCAGTGAACGAGGCGAGACTTTCGAAGCCGATGCTGTTTGTCTGGCAGTGCCTTCTTACGTCGCAGCGACATTGTTAAAGGATGCTGCTCCTAATCTTAGCCGACATCTGAAGAACATCAATTTTGCTTCTACGGCAACTCTAAACCTTGCTTACCGCCGCGATGACATCAATCACAAACTCGATGGTTTTGGTTTTGTCGTACCTTACATCGAAAAACGCTCGCTAATTGCATGCACATTTAGTAGCGTAAAGTTTGAAGGCCGCGCGCCGAACGATTGCGTGCTGCTTAGAGCATTCGTAGGCGGCGCTTTACAACCAGAGATGCTGCAGTTGGACGACGATGAGATCGTGAGCAGGGTGCACGACGATCTGCGTGATCTGATTGGCACCACTGCAAAACCACTCTTTACTGAAATAGCGCGCTGGAACAACTCAATGCCTCAGTATGAAGTCGGTCATTTGACTCGCTGTGAAGAGATCGAGCGCGAAACACAAACACTTCCTCACCTGGCGCTCGCCGGAAACTCTTATCGAGGGGCTGGAATTCCAGACTGCATTAAGGGCGGTGAAAAGGCGGCGGAGGAGTTATTTGTTTGCTGATCAGGCAATAGGGAACAGGAGCGAAGCGACTGTACGCAAGAGAGATGAGCAAACCGATTGCTAAGAGTTGCTTCGCTCCGATTCCGTATTGTGATCTCAAGTTAAAACTTTATCTCTATCACCTTCTGGTGAACGACCTGCTGAAGAGCTCGCTGCTCCGGCTTGCTTCCGAGCTTGTAGAATTCCTGAATTTCTTCGACCACATGTCCTGGCACTTCCGGAGTGAGGTACTGTGTGGTCAGCACATCAATCGGACCTTTGGAATAAATTCTCATCGTCTTTTTGATCTCGATGCAGTTGAACCCTCTCTCGCCGACCTTCTTGAGGACCTTTGCCGACGTAACCCTCCAATCCGAACCGCTTATCGCTTGCCGGAGCAGGATCGAAGGGTAACCGACTAATGACCAATCTTTGGTAGTGTGTGTGCCACCCGGAAACGTTTCCATTGATAAAGTGGACTCGAGTACCGTTAGTTTGAATCCATCGAGTACTAGATCAACAGACACCCCATCGGGATTCTTGACTCTCGCCCCCGGCAGCCCTGTCTGATCCTTAACAAGGAAGTTCTGTTGCGTTGGCTTTCCGTTTACTTTTTGAGTGCGGATAAAGAAGTTGTCAGCGTCCAGAACCCTGTAAACCAAGTCAGGCTGAGGATAAGTGAAGGCCTTTCTCGTCGGATCACTATCATCAAGGTATCGTATTACGACTTCAGTGCCAGACTTCCAGCCTTGCCATGGATTCTTTTGTAA
>JBKPQV010000209.1:0-5886 GCA_046734235.1 Acidobacteriota bacterium | reverse complement strand
CGCAGAGTAGCGCGCAGCATAAACAGCGGGGCGTTAATGGCGGATTCAAAGCAGACCGAACTTTGCACATATCTGTCGGCAATTCTTCTGTTGGGGCTGCTTCTGAATGCGCTACTTGGTTGGTGGTGGGCCGATCCGGTGGCGGCTCTCATTATGGTTCCGATCATAGTAAAAGAAGGGATAGAAGGACTCCGCGGTGAGACTTGTTGTGACGATGAGTGTGGGTCGGCCGCATCTTGACAGGTATTGACCGTTTCCCTACAGTGAACACGGTGATGAGAGCACGAATCACATCATTGGTCGTCTTATTGATACTCGCAGGTGGCGCTGTTTCTGGTCTGCCGCTCCATTCCAACGAACAGGAATGCAGTATGCCCGAAATGGCCGGCATGGATTGCTGCAAGAAGGCGGCCCAGGCAGAGAGCCTTACGCCGGAAGTTTCAACCGCGCGTTTGTGCTGCGCTCTGATTTGTTCGCAGAGCGGGGCAACTGGTTCGACCGAGTCGCGAGTTCCGCGCCCGTCAACAAGCCAGGCTGTAGCGATTCATCCCGCTTCGGTCCAGCCATTAGTTGGGTCACCGCACCTAGCTCTTCGTTCAAGTTGGGCAGATAGTCCTCCTCCATATTCCAATCCTGCTTACATTCGACACCTCGCTCTTCTGATCTAGAGACTCCAAGGCCGTAGTGTGTCTTGTTGTCGCTGTTCGCTTGTAAGGAACAGCAGTTGCGCGTCTCCGTTTACGCGTGTGATCTCTATTTCATCGAAGGTCGAAATCCATGTCTAAAAATATTCTCGCGGTCACTCTTCTCGTACTTCTATTGATCGTCGCTGCCTGTGGGTCCAAGACTTCGTCGGTTGACACTGGCAAAGTCATCAAGAGTTCGTCAATCGGAAATCTCACAGTCACGCTCTCGAGTTCTTCCGGCCAAATCAAACACGGCGGTGATGAGTTCTTCATCACTTTCAAAGACTCGTCGGGCAAGCCGGTGGATGTCGGCGCGGCATCACTGACTTTTCATATGCCCCAGATGGGTTCGATGGCCCAGATGAACGATCATGCCACACTTACTACAACCGACACGCCGGGGATCTATCGCGCTAAGGCCGAGATTGATATGGCCGGTGAGTGGCAAGCGCAAATAGCCTATGAAGGGCCGGCAGGAAAAGGGCAGACCTCCTTTTCGGTAACAGCACAGTAGTTCTGAAGTGACCGCTGACATCGGCGGTCTGAGGAGAATACTGTCATGATCCACCGGCTCATCGAGATGAGCTTGCGCAATCGTGGGCTCATCATCGTGTTTTACCTTGGCCTCGCACTGTGGGGTTATTGGGCACTAGTGCATACGCCAATCGACGCGATACCAGATCTCTCAGAGAATCAGGTCATCGTCTTCACCGATTGGACCGGTCGCTCGCCCCAGGAGGTCGAGGACCAAGTTACCTATCCGCTCGTCACCAACCTCCAAGGCCTGGCAGGGGTGCGTGTCGTGCGTGCAAGTTCGGCATTCGGGTTCTCGATGATTAATGTGATCTTCGAGGACAACATCGATCTCTACTTTGCACGAACGCGCGTCCTCGAACGCTTAAACCTTGTCACAAAACAACTGCCTGAAGGTGTTGTGCCTACACTCGGCCCTGACGCAACAGGAGTTGGGCAGATCTTCTGGTACACGCTCGAATCGGATCAGATGAGCCCGCGCGACCTGCGCACTTTGCAGGACTGGTTCGTCCGCTACCAGTTGAACTCGGTGCCCGGCGTGGCAGAAGTTGCTTCAGTCGGCGGTTACGTGCAGCAGTATCAGATCGATGTCGAGCCCAACAAGCTCCGCGCTTACAACATCCCGCTCTCGATTATTGTTCAGTCAGTTCAACGCTCGAATAACAATGTCGGCGGAAACGTCGTCGAACAGGCAGGCCAATGGGCAGTGGTTCGCGGGATTGGACTGATCCAGTCAACCGATGATGTTGCCAATATTGTCATCGGTTCGGCGAACGGCACGGCCATCTATGTGCGCAACGTAGCAGACGTGAAGCTTGGCAATGCGTTCCGGACGGGCGTGCTCGACAAGAACGGCAAGGAAGCGGTAGGCGGCGTTGTTATAGCGCGTTACGGTGTCAACACGCTCGACGTAATCCAAAGCGTCAAGGAGAGGATTGACGCAATAAAGTCTGGCCTGCCGAAAGGAGTGCAGATTGTTCCTTTTTACGATCGTACGCAACTCATTGAACGTGCGACTCATACTCTAAAGCGGGCGCTGATAGAAGAGCTAATTCTAGTTACGCTGGCGCACATCATCTTCCTCGCGCACTTTCGTTCCATTCTCATAGTCACAATTCCGTTGCCGTTGGCGGTCCTGACCTCTTTTCTTTTCATGTACTACATGGGCATCAGCTCAAACCTGATGTCGCTCGCTGGGATCGCTATTGCTATCGGGGTGCTGGTGGATGCTGGAATTGTGGTCACTGAGAACGCGTTCCGCTTCCTGGAGAAACGAAAGGTCGATCCCAAAGACAGGAAGAAGGTTTGGGAAACAGTCAGCGACTCCACCAAGCTGGTCGGGCGGCCAGTTTTCTTCTCGATGGCAATCATCATCCTGGCCTTCATTCCGGTCTTCTCGCTCACCGGTCAGGAAGGCAAGCTTTTTCATCCGCTCGCCTTCACAAAGACGTTCGCCATGTTTGGCGCAACGATCATCGCCGTCACTCTTGTTCCAGTGCTCTGCACCTATCTCCTGGGAGGCAAGTTTCACTCTGAGCAGTCAAATCCGGTGATGCGCTTTCTACATGCCATATACCGGCCGACACTTCTGCTCGCTTTGCGTCATCGCCTGATCACGGTCTCGATCGCGTTACTGCTATTCACCGGCGCGATCATTTTGGCAACTGGAATTGGCAAGGAGTTCATGCCTCCGCTTAATGAGGGCGATGTCATGTATATGCCTGTCACCGATCCGGCAATTGCTGTCGATGAAGCTTTGCGAATTCTGAGTAAGCAGGACGAGATCCTGAAGACTTTTCCGGAAGTGGAGGCGGCAGTGGGAAAAGCTGGTCGAGCTGACACTTCGACCGATCCCGCACCGGTGAACATGAACGAAACAATCGTTCATTTGAAACCCATCGAACAATGGCGCGCCGGGATGACGCGAGAGAAGCTCATCTCTGAGATGAATGAAAAGTTGACGATGCCGGGTGTCACCAATATCTGGACGCAGCCGATTCAGAATCGCATCGACATGCTATCCACTGGAATCCGCTCGCAGGTGGGTCTGAAGATCTTCGGCAATGACTTGAAGGAACTCGAAGAACTGTCAAGGAGAGTTGCTGAAGTAGTCAAGACAGTTCCCGGTGCAGTCGACGTCTACCCAGAGCAGATAAGCGGCGCGCCTTACATCGACATTAAGATCAACCGACCCGCTGCAGCGCGTTATGGCATCGATGTTGGAACTATTCAGGATGCTATTGAAACAGGCATCGGCGAGACGAACCTCACAGTCACGATTGAAGGTCGCAGGCGCTTTCCGGTTCGTGTTCGCTACGCGCAACAGTATCGGAGCAGTCCCGCCGCACTCGGTGAAATTCCAATTACTTCACCCTCGGGCGCCCCCATTCCTTTGGCGCAACTTGCGGAGATTCGCAGCGTTGAAGGACCAACGATGATTTCCAGTGAGAACGGTCTACTGCGCGGAACTGTATTACTCAATGTGCGCGGTCGCGACGTTGGGAGCTTCGTTGACGAGGCCAAGCCGAAGCTTGCCGCTCTGGTGCAACTTCCTCCCGGCTACTACATGGACTGGAGCGGTCAATACGAAAACCAGCAGCGCGCTCGGGAGCGTTTGATGATTGTGATTCCCATCGTGCTGGTCATTATCTTTGGCCTCCTATATCTGACCTATAACTCGGTTTTGGAAGCAGCTCATGTATTGCTCGCCGTGCCTTTCGCTTTAACTGGCGGCGTCTATTTGCTTTGGGCTCTTGGCTACAACTTCTCGGTCGCCGTTTGGGTGGGATTCATCGCGCTATTCGGCACTGCCGTCCAGACCGGTGTTGTGATGGTCATCTATCTCGAGGAAGCAGTCGAGAGAAAGCGGCAAGAAGTCGGTGTCCTGACGCGCAAGACTTTGATGGAAGCAGTAACCGAAGGTGCATTACTTCGCTTGCGCCCAAAGGTTATGACTGTGTCGACCGTTGTTGCTGGTTTGCTTCCCATCATGTGGAGCACAAGTGCGGGTTCCGAAGTAATGAAGCCGCTGGCTACCCCTGTCCTTGGCGGGATGGTCTCAAGCCTCTTGCATGTGTTGATTGTTACACCGGTGATCTTCTTCTCGCTACGCGAACGGCAGTTAAAGAAAGAAGGAGTAGGAAGAGCAAGCTCAGAGATGAGAGACGAATTGAAGTACGAGATAAGCGGGGAAACGTCAGACGCAGATCATCAGTCTGATACTGAGAAAGAGAGTAATAGTCATGAATAGACTCAGCATTCTACGAGTCAGTATGGTAGGCGTTTTAGCCTCGGCCCAGATTGTCGGCGGCGCTGGTGCGGTATTGGCCCAATCAATCACGAGCACGGCTGAAAGTAGCCGCTCAGTGAAAGTTAGTTTGTCTTTAGTCCCAAGCGCCGCGGTGGCGATGTATGCGGACCAACAAACAGGCATGACGGTTGATCAGACCGTCGCCTATGCGCTGGAACACAACGGAGAATTGTTGGCAGCGCGCAAAGAGATCGACGCCGCGAGCGCGCTCGTCATACAAGCGTCCTTGCGAGCGAATCCGAAGGTGGACGCTAGTCTGGCAAAGACAGTCACGGGCTCGGACAATAACATTACTGTTAATGGCATGCTGCCACTGGAACTCGGCGGGCGTCGTCCCGCGCGCATCAAGGTTGCTGAACGCGAACTCGAAATGCGCCAGCAAGATGTTGCCAATCGAGAACGGTTGCTTGCTGCGGATGTGCGCGCCAAGTTTGGCGAGGCTTTAGCTGCGATTCTCAAGCTCGGGTTTGATGAAGATCTAATAGCTACAAGCCAGCGCGGATATAACTTGGTCGCCGCGCGAGTCACAGAAGGAGGCACCGCTCCCTTAGAACAGAACATGGTGTTGGTCGAACTAAATCGTCTGCGATCAATGCGCGAAACCTCTGAAGGGAAAACTCAGATCGAGATGCTTGAGCTGCGCAATCTCATCGGGATGACACCGGACGAACCGCTGCGGCTACGCGGAGACTTCAACGATGTGATTGCCCCTCTACCAACACTTACGGACGGCACTAATCGAGCGCTCTCAGAGCGGCCCGACCTGAAACTGGCGAAGGCAGCCGAGAGTCTCGCCGAGGCTCGCATCGAGCAAGCACGCTCTGAAGGAAGGTTGGATGCAAGCTTAATCGCTGGGTATCAACGGATGGATTTCAGTTTCCCATTGAATGGCATCAATGATGCAGGAGCGTTGAGCCCAATTCGCAGCACCTTTCACTACCTCACCGTAGGCGTCTCTCTTGATCTGCCCGTGCGGAACAAGAATCAGGGAGCAGTTGAAGCAGCGGTCGCAGAAGCGGAAGGAGCAAAGCGCCGGCGAGAATTCCTTGAACTCACTGTGCGCCGGGAAGTGGCTTCGGCTTATGCGCAGTACAACAGCGCGGCACGCGCAACTGAGATCTTCCGCGTCGGCGTTAAGGACCAGGCCAATGCTAATCTCGATGTGGTTAGGCAGACGTACGAACTGGGCTCAAAGACTTTAATTGACTATCTCGGCGAGCAACGCCGTTTTATCGAATTGCAAAACGGATACATCAACGCATTGCTTGATACATACAAGGCGCGTGTAGAGATTGAACGTGCTGTTGCTTCACCGTTAGCAATCAGACAGCAGGTGACACAGAGATGAACGAAGCA
>JBKPQV010000208.1:0-2959 GCA_046734235.1 Acidobacteriota bacterium | reverse complement strand
TGCGGGATGAGATGTTGTCGTTGCGTGGACCAGCTATGAAGCTTGGTCAAACTCTCAGTCTACAAACTGGGATCCTGCCAGAAGAAACACTTGCCGAACTTGCAACACTACAGATGGCAGCACCCGGAATGCATCCATCCCTGGTTAGGATCCAGGTAAAAAGAAGTTTGGGACGTGAACCCGAAGAGATTTTTGAAACGTTTTCACCAAAGCCATTCGCTGCCGCTTCGCTGGGCCAGGTTCATAAGGCGACGATCCGGGGGAAGAAATCTGTAGCCGTTAAGATTCAGTATCCCGGAATCAAAGACACGATTCAAAATGACTTCAGGTGGTTTCGCACTATAACAAAGCCTGCGCAGGCATCCGGCTACCTTCCCAAAGCAGCCATTGACGAGATGCAGGAGCAGATGCTTGCGGAGACGGATTACAAGCGCGAGGCAGAAAACATAGAGTTCTTCCGCGAGAACCTGGCCCCACTTTCGTTCGTGGAAGTGCCGGAAGTTTTTCGCGAGTATTCATCTGATAAGGTACTGACGATGTCCATCGTGCGCGGCCGTCATCTTGAACAATTTCTAGCCGCACGGCCCACTCAAAAAGTTCGGAACCAGTTAGGCACAAACCTATTTGAACTTTATTACTTCCAGCTATTGAAGCTCGGCGCCTTCCATGCCGATCCCCACTGGGGTAATTACTTATTTAACGACGACGGCACTGTTGGCATGGTTGATTTTGGTTGCGCCAAGAAGCTGCTCCCCGAGTCATTGCAGTATCTGCACAATGCTTATCTGTATCCGGGATCGAGACGCTCTGCCGAGTTTCGACGTCTGTTGGAATCAAACTACCGCAAGCACGGTAAAAAACTTCCGGAATCCGCCTACCGGGCCCTGGTAGATTTTTCTGAGGAATATCGAAGGGTTTATCCGCCCGAAAAAGACATTAACTTTGAGTTTGACTTCAGTGACAAGACTTTTATTACGAACTACATGCGGCATGCTACTAATCTATTTCGAACCAAACATGTAATGATTGATTACATCTTCATGGCGCGTGCGGAATTGGGCCTGTACAACACCCTCCATGCTCTAAAGGCGCGTGTCCGAACCAGCGATATCGTACGGAAGTATTTGGAGACGTTTAGTAATAAGTAATCGTTCTGGTGTCAACGTACTGCGGCTCGACTGTGGACTTCCCATCCTTCATAACTACCTTTGAAGTTGTTCGCTTGATCCAATTCCCTTTCGGATCGATGACGTACTCATAAGAATACTTTGCTCCTGGTGCGCCATCTCGGGGATCGAAGGTCGCTCTCTCAATCTCATTACCGTTATTGTCGAGTAAATAGACGTTACGTTGGTTGAGAGCACCGTTGTCTGAATATCCCAACACTTCTTTTTGATTGCCTTTGTAATTGTAAACATCACGAAAAGACAACTCGCCATTATTTCTAAACCACCGGCGTTCAATCAATCGCTTCTGATCGTCATATTTAAATTCGTAGCGTGTTTGGAATCGGGAATCTGACTTTTTAGCTCCAGGCGCTGCATTCCCCATTGGGGGCGGCGGGTTGTACTCGTGTTTCATGACTTTGGATCGAGAGACACGGCTGCCATCGATGTATCCATAAACTGTGACGTGGTCCAGATTCCCCTTGTAGTCGTACTGTTCACTTCGTGTCAGGTTTCCCTCCTCGTTGTAGGCCTCAAAGAAGTCGCGCTTCTTAGTTTGCACCGACCATGTCCCGGTGAGATCCTGACTTTCTTCCAAAACTGTTTTCACCCGCCCATGAAGATCCTTGTCGCTCGCATCAGTGCCAACCCGAGCAGCTACTGGTTGCTGCGGTAGCAGATCTGGTTCAGCGTCTGTGGCTACCGAGGCTAATCTCGCAGCAACGTCTGACTCACTCAGGATTTTGAAACTGTCGAGCACCTTTGTCGCAGGACCTTCGTGCTCTCGTTGTGATGTTCTGACCACTACGACTGTTTGGTATAACCTACTTCCCACCAGGTAGGTACGCTGAATCATGAATCCGGAAAACAGATCCAGGCGCTGCTCAATACCCGGATGCTTATCCAGCTCCAGCTGTTTATCCTTCCATACCCGACCCTGGTTTGATGAAGCAAGGTTCTTGAGATCCTCTCGGAGTTGATCAAAAACCCGGCTGGCAACCGCGGGGCTATCCACCGGCTGCGAAGCGTCCGCGTAACCGATGACATAGGCGGCTTCTTTCATTTTCCAATCGTAGGCATCTCCACGCGCAAGGCCGAAAGGAGTTGGAAGTGCAAGACCGTGAAAGCCGTGATTCTTCTCAGGCAGACCAACTGAAAACCGTCCCTCTAACGAGATAAAATTGCCCCCTGCGGAAATTGAAGGGCCTTCGGCCTTAGTCTGATTTGACTGGGCAGGCGGTGGTGCCTGGCAATAGATCACACCAGAAAAAGTAAAGGCGACCAGTATTGAGGCTATAACCAATTTCATTTGATCCTGATTCTAGCCAATTGTGGTTCGGATGAGAAAAGACGACCTCCTGTCGCAACGATCTGTACCCAATTTGACTCGAGGCGTATACTGCCTTCCCCCGCCCCATAAAATCCAACCAGGAGGTATACAATGCCCAAAGTTAAAGCGAACAAACTTACTTTCAACTACGAAGAGCAGGGTTCCGGAGAGCCACTTATCCTCAGTCCCTTTCTAACTGCAGAGAACGCATGTTATGCCTTTCAGGTAGCTGACTACGCTAAACATTTTACCTGCATTTCAATCGACCTGCGCGGAACTGGTGAAAGTGACAAAGTGAACGAGGCCTACACCACCGAGGACCTCGCCGATGATGTGGCTGCGGTAATGCAAGCTCTAAACATCTCGTCAGCACACATAACCGGCCTAAGCCTCGGAGCTGGTGTCGGATTGTGTTTCGGTGTGAGGTATCGAGTATTGGTTAAGTGTCTGTCGGTGCAGCGCG
>JBKPQV010000207.1:0-2802 GCA_046734235.1 Acidobacteriota bacterium | reverse complement strand
ACATAGATACGTCCATTAGCGTCCTCTGTGATTACGACAGCGCTATTGCTTGACAATCCCTGCACCGTTGTAAACGATAGATTTCTGGCTTCTGGATCGTCGACGCGAATCAATCCACTGCGAGACGAAGCGAGCCACAAGCGCCCTCGTCCATCTGAGTGAATGCTTTGAATTGTTCCTGCCGGCAAGCCGTCTTTCGCGCTGAAGAAACTGAATTTGCCATCATGGTAGCGCGCCAGGCCGGTGCTAAAACCGATCCAGACGTTTCCCGAAGCATCCTCACCAAACGAGTGAGCCAGATCTGTTTCGGGCGATGGGAGTTGTGGCGAATCGGCTAGTCCCCGATTAAGAGTGTCAGTGGCGCGATCCCAGCGTGCCAGGCCGTTGCGTGCGGCTACGGTGGAGGACCAGATATCGCCTCGAGAGTCTTCGAAGATACGAAAGACCTGTTCAAAACCGACCAAACCCTCTTTGGTTTGAAAGATCGTAAGCGGACGTGCATTCTTGATCTGCATGAAATCAGCTGCGGCCGGAAAACGATAAAGTCCTTCGCCAGTACCCAGCCACCATTCACCATTTCGTGCTTGCAACGTAACTCCTTCCCCCACCCAGCCGAAGTTGTGACTCTTGGGGACGCTCGGCATAAACCATGAGAACCGTTGACCATCAAAACATCCATATTCACCACGGGATCTCCCGGTCGTGTTGACATACCCGCGAAAGCATAATCTGTTCGTTCGATCCTCAAAGATACCGCTTACCAGGACAAGTCCTTCTTGCTCGCCATAAGTAACAAAGCC
This sequence comes from Acidobacteriota bacterium, assembly GCA_046734235.1. GTDB lineage: Bacteria > Acidobacteriota > Blastocatellia > Pyrinomonadales > Pyrinomonadaceae > PSRF01. The sequence goes on along the minus strand of JBKPQV010000207.1, from coordinate 2,002 downwards.
ATCGCGTGCCAACTTCATTGCGCCAGCATAGCTACCCATCCAAAGATTCCCGCTCATGTCTTCGTTGAGTGCCGTAATCTCGCTATAGGCTAGTCCGTTCTTCGTAGAATAGCTCCGAAATTGACCCTGCGTATTCCCACTGTCGGGGAAAAACTCGGCAAGTCCCGAATTAGTCGCGACCCAGTACCGGTGATCGGATGTTTCGAAAATCTGGTAAACCCATTTTGTGAAGCCATCCCATTTCTGATACGCATGCATGACAACTGGCGGCGCGTGACGCTCGTCAGCGACGAATTGGAAGAAGCCAGCATCGCGTGTGGCGGCCCACATTTGCCCACGGCTATCTTCAAACAAGTCGTGCAAGTAGAGACTTGGCAATCCTTCCTGCGGTGTATAACGAGCGATGCTGCCATCCACCCAACGACGATACAATCCGCTGGGCGCTGCAACCCACAGCGAGCCGTTACGATCCTCAAGCAAGTCCAACACAAAGCTTTGTTCTGGAGTCTCAGTGGTCATCTTCAAATCGACTGGTTGTAATGCAAAGCGACCGTTGGTGGACTCCAAGCGAAAAAGTCCATGCAAAGTCCCGCACCAGATGGTTCCGTCTCGCCCTTGCAGAAGCACACTGATGGCTTTTGCATTCCGGTCGTCGCTTTCAGGCAGAATGACAGTGAATCTCTGATTCGCATTTGAAACTTTCGAGTCCTGGCTGTTGGGCACTCCGCGCGGGTTGAAGTGGACCAGCCCGCCGTTGGTGCCAAACCACAACTCACCATCCCGTGTTTGGAGAAAGTCATTGACGACTCGATGTGGCAAGCCGTCATTAGTGTCATAGTTTGTAAAGGAGTAACCATCAAAGCGCGAGAGTCCCTCGTTAGTGCAGAACCAGAGAAAGCCGCGGGAATCGCGGACAATCTTGTTGATGGTGTTATGTCCTAATCCATCCGCGACGGTGTAGGTTCTGAGTGGCAAGCTCTCAGCTCGAGCAAGCGACGAGAGAACGAAGGCCAAAAGGAAGACAACAAAAGTGGCGCACTCGCATTTAATGAGTTGTGGGGCTCGCATGTGCGCGTTTAGTCTGTCTCGAACCGTCTGTGTACAAATCAGATACGTCATGATTAGACGAGACGAAGCATCAAACTGGCAGATCCGACAATTGTCCATGAACGGTCAGCAGAACCAGGGTGGAAGACCGGTCGATTTTGCCGCCTAGTATATTGCAGTTAACGGTGATTGGAAGGGCGGTTGGTAAGAAAGTGCTCCTGCAAAACACCTTGGAAGGTATTGCTGTTGGAAAAAGTGGAGTTGGGAAAAGCGAGCGAAGCGGGCTACCTTTCCCGACTGCATTTCTTTTTCACTTCCAACCTAGGATCAATGAATGAAGTAGACATCGCCGCCGACGCTCAGTTTGGAACCGACGTAGATGTTCTGACCGACGACGTAAATACCTACTTCCCAATTCTTAACGGCCTCGATGAAACTGTTTATGGGTACTTGTCATTTGTCTTTGGTGAGGTTGGAAAGGAGGTCGGCCCCAACGATCAAAAAAGCCCGCTCGAATTAACGAGCGGGCCTTTTAAAATAATCCCGGCGACTTCCTACTCTCCCACGCAGTTTCCCGCGCAGTACCATCGGCTCCAACAGGCTTAACTTCCGTGTTCGGGATGGGAACGGGTGTGACCCTGTCGACAAAATCACCGGAAAACTCTTATGAGATCTCAAATTGCAGATCTCAAATCTCAGATGAAAACAAAATCGAAAATGACTGTTAGGCTAGTCTTACGTGCAAGTCATAAAGCTTACCCGAGTCTTCGGCAATCTCTGAGATCTGAAATTTGAGATCTGAGATCGCGAAGCGTTTGTTGCTTGAGTAAATTTTATGGTCAAGCCAAGGGACTGATTAGTAGTGGTCAACTGAGCACATTACTGCACTTACATATCCACCCTATCAACCTCGTGGTCTACGAGGAGTCTCACTGGCAGGAATAATCTTGGGTCT
>JBKPQV010000206.1:0-8040 GCA_046734235.1 Acidobacteriota bacterium | reverse complement strand
AGAAGACTTCGTTTCACAGAAAAAACTCCATTTTGAACAGTTGTTAATTGCCCCAAGCCTGTTCGATGTCCTGAGCACGGGAAATAGATGTATATGACCGCGCCCCCAGACTTGCGATTAGCCTGTGTATGATTCGTCTTGCTCGATCTTCGACAAGACCCAATCAAACTCTCCCGAGGTTATCTTGCCGCCGCAAAATTCACAAATCCCGGTTGCATTCACTTTTAACGGCGAACCACAATTCGGACAGTTCAGATCAGTACGTGCCTCACTTGCCTGGGCTTTTTTGTTTCGAATAAACGTCCAATATTCACTCCATTGGCGGATCTTGCGGTTTGATCCAGATACAATTCTGCCATTCGCATCAACTGTATAGTCGAGGCCCTGGGCCCAGATCCGTAGGGTGATTCCTTGATAGAAAGCATCTTCAAGGATTTTTACGGGTTGCATTGCATAAACCGCCGGGTTCTCAACAACGTTCCGTAGTCCCTGGCGCCGGTATGCGTCAATCCAGTAATGATGCATTTGGAAGATATTGTCGGTCTCATGCGGACGGGCTCGATCCCAATTCATTGACGACCAGGCGGCTTGTAACTCGTTGAAGATTAACCGAGCGCGCTCCTGGAATTGTTCCCAATGAAATTGCGGATTGTTAGCCTCAAACTCGGCCTTGATTACCGCAAGATCTGGCTGGAACACGCTGGGAAAATCAGTGCCTACTTCCTCAACGTCGGAAGTGAGTTGCGGACCGCGTGCTTCCTTACTCTCCAATTCAATGGTGCGCACATACCATTGAAATTCACCACTATCTATCTTGGTCCCACAAAATGCGCAGGCTCCGACGGAGTCGCGCTGCAATGGCGCACCACAACGCGGACAGTGGAGTGCAGTAGCTTGCGCAGGCGCCGGTGACAGCACATCGCGCTTGCGTTCAAGCTGCCATCGTTCCATCACGTAATAAGTCATCTCTGACTTATTCTCGCCAACGACCTCTGTGTAGTTGCTTTCAAACACAAGCCCGACGCGAACGAGTGGAGTTTCGAGCCCTTGAACCAGGTCGACCCTCATTGAGCCAACTATGACTCCCTTAACTTCTTTGAGACCTGGTGGGTTTCTTTGAAGTAAGGCTTGTCGAGCACCATCACTGAGATACGGTGAAAAGAGATCGAGTTTGTTCTGACCACCACCACGTGCGTCATGCGCCTTGCCATAAAGCGCATAACAAAAATCCGTGAAAACGATTTCAGAGAAGTTGGGATCGAATTTCCTTAACTGATTAAAACTACGTGAAATCATTTCCGGCGAATACGCCGACTCGTACTGTCGAGTCGCCGCTGCCATCGACGAAAAGCCAGTGGTCACACTCCGCGCTTTGCGCCTAAAGAAATAGATGGCTCCGCCAATCAAAAGAATGTCGAGCGGAATTCCAATGAGTGGGTAATTGATCGTGAGGTAAACGAGCAAACGTACCGCTTCAAAGATCAGCCAAACGAGTGCGCCGCCATCGCCGCTACCGCCCCCACTGCCTCCGCGACCACCTCCACTACTGCCGCCTCGACTGCCGCCACTATACGAATGGCCACCACCAACTCGACCAAACACATCGATAGCCAATAACGCGATCAGGCCAACAACAGCCACGACAACCGTTGCTCGATAAATATTCTTCGGAGTTAGCCAGCGTTTCATTTCAGTTCGAAGCGAGGCATGTCGGGTAGTTCGTTTGGATTCTCGCCTGTTGCGGGGACATGTGCGGCGAGCACTTTCCCAAATTCTTGAATCGCGGTCTGGAACTTGTTGGGCTCTGGATTCTTTCCCGTCTGATGAAGTTCAAATAACTGGTGGTTCCAATCGTGTGCCGGCACTTTCTTCAAAATACCCCGATCGGCAATAAGTTCGAGCCGGCGCTCCATCAGTGAGAGATAGATGAGGACACCCATCTCGGCGTTTGTATTAGCTATCCCTGCTTCATAGAACATCGCAGCTGCCGCTGTGCGAACAGACTTATTGCGAAACTTTTCAGTTGAAAAGAGCCGCCGAACAGAATTGCTCCGCCAGGAGATGATCGCGCCAACAGCGAAAGCTAAAGCAACATCAATGGGAACGAAGTATTCGGGGAAAGGAAAAGGTACAAAAAGAATTACCAATAGAACGACAAACGCAATGGTGAAGCCGAATAGATAGTCCGCGTGGGCGTAACTTGCCGACCGTCCGCGAACTACGACCACCAGTTCCGCGTCTGTGTTGCGTTCGATTTCTTTGATACATCCAGCGAGAGTTTCGCAGGCGGCGTTGTCAAAGCGGGGACGAGTCATTAGGTATGAACGAAAACAGAATAATAGAGCCAGAGCTATCTTGGCATGCCGAGGGCTTGCTTGTCAGTAGGGGTGATGGGATTTGGTTGGATTTGGATCATTTTCCATATCTCATTTGACATTTTTCAGTTGTCATCTTCCGGTGCGCGGAGGGTTTGAAAAAATGGCAGTTGAAAAGCGTCAAATGAGATATGGAAAATGATCACCTTTTAGCCACAAGCTGTTTTGCCTTTTGTCGAAGCGCGGTTCGATAAGGCGCGGCGTTGGTCCCGGCAGCGTTCGAGAGCCAACTTATGCGAGGAGTGCCGCGTGGAGTAGCTTCCCCATTGGTAAGCATCGAATAAGTGCGATTGTCATTTGGCACAAACAAAATGTAGCGGCGCTGGGTGCGACTTTCATCGGAGTCACGACCACTAAAGATCACTTCCTGGTAGCCATCCTCATCGGCATCAACTAATTCGCTTGACCAGGCTGCCCCGCTGAAGCCTTTCGTGTCTAATGATCCTCTCGCGCTGACCCTAAACTTGTCGTTCCACCTATGAAGCACGAAGAAACTGGATTTTCCGGCCTTACGCTGGTTGTTAATTGCGACTATAGCCTGGCCGTCATCGGTGTCGACGATTTGAACTCCACCCACCGTTCCTGCCACGAACTTACTCGCCGCTTTGCGCGCCTGTTCCATAGTCAACGGACTAATTGCGTTGGGTCGATTTGCAGGTTGGTTTACCAACGCATCAACCGGCAACTCGTTCTTGTAAGACACGGGTTTTATTTGGGGTTGATTGTCGGGAAGCGAGCTGGACAATTTGGCAGCAGCAGTTGGAGACGGCGCGCTTTCGCCTGTGTAACCCCATGCCAGCAACCCTCCAAACGCGGTCACAAGTATTAGTGGAGTTCCGATGCGAAATAATATGCTTCGCGCCGGATTCGACGCTGCAACCATCCATGACAACGGTTCAACATCGGGCAACGTTCTCTCGGGTTGGACCAGGCTGCGTTCCAACATAACTTTCGCCGACGCAGCAGTTCGAGGCCGGTCTTCGGGACGTTTCGCCAATAACGAATGGACGGCAAGCGCAAGTGGGCGTTGGATGTCCTCGCGTAGCTTTGGCAAGGGAGGCGGTGGCGCCGTCGCTTGCTTTACTAACAAGGCCGATTGCAATGGATCGACGAACGGTGGACGCCCGGCGAGCATTTCGTAAAGCAACACGCCAAGACTATAGAGGTCACTACGCGCTCCAACACGTTGACCAAGGCATTGTTCGGGCGACATGTAACGAGGGGTCCCCACAATTTGACCGGAACCCGTACTAGCGTGTGTAGCAGTTGATTCTGTAGAGGAAGCAAGTACTTTTGCCACGCCAAAATCGAGAACACAGACGCCTCGATCGCTAAGCATTATGTTGGAAGGTTTTAGGTCACGATGGACAACACCAAGCCGGTGGGCTTCCTCGAGGACGTCGCAAACCTGGGTGGCAATCTGAACGGCTCGAGTTGGTGAGAAGCGCCCTTCGCGAGCCAATGCCTGCGACAGTGTTTCCCCCTCCACAAACTCCATAATTATGAAGTGCCTGCCGTCGGGTAAACTCCCGGCGTCGAAAATCATTGCGGCATGCTGATGCCGAAGCTTGGCCATGGTCCTGGCTTCGCGCAGAAAGCGATCGGCAACATCCTGATCGCCAACGAATTGACGCTTGATGATTTTTACAGCAACGGGACGATCGAGTCCGAGATGCGTAGCAAGATAAACCGTGCCCATGCCGCCGGTACCAATCTCACGTTCAATCCTGAATCTGCCGGCGATAAATTGGGGGACATCCATAACTGACCTTCTTTCGGGTTAGAGGTCGCCGGAGTGCGCGCATACTGAGCTGAGGAGAAGCGTACGCCCGTGCGGGTTTTCAGTCTAGGGCTTTTACGGTTTGTGGGGGAAAGCACGAACTGTCAGTTCGACGGCGCCTAGTTTAGCACCAGAATTGGCCTGTGGAAAAGTAAAAGGTGGGTGGAAAAGATTCATTTGTCATTGGTATTTTCCATTTCTCATTTTCCATTTTCGGACGCTCCGAGCTCCCACAGTGTTCGATACGCTTCAGCTTGGATTAAATTCCATCCTTTCAGGATGAGGAATCTTGCTAAGAACAGAATTTTGCAAGAGCTTCTAAAGCATATCGGACATACAGGATCGCGGAGCGTCCGAAAATGGAAAATGAGAAATGGAAAATCGAAAATGACCAATGAATCCCTCGCTCCGTGGTAACCCACAGTCCAGTCACGCACTCGCGCTCACAGCAACACTACGGCTTACCTTTCAACTCACCGTTGGCGCAACGCTAATCAAAACTTCCTGTTTGAAGAAAATAGCGAGTGATGTTGGCGATGAGCTAACACACGACGCATGTTATTCACCACCAGCAAATATTGGCTCTTCCTGACTATCGTCTTTTTCATCTACTGGGCGGTCGCCAGGCGGCGACCCCTTGCAGTCCTTTGGATCCTACTTGCCAGCTACTACTTCTACGCGCTCTGGAATCCAAAATTCGTCTTACTAATCTTCGCTATCTCAACTGTCGACTTTCTTAATGCGCGTGGCATTGAAGCAAGCACCAACCGGCGGCTACGTCGCTCGCTGCTGGTTACCAGCATCGTCACTGACATTGGCACACTGTTCACTTTCAAGTACTTCAACTTTTTTAGCGCTTCCGCTACGGCTCTCCTTGAGCAACTCCACATGCCAGCGAGGTCTTTCCTCATCGAAGACCTCGTCATTCCTCTGGGCCTGTCGTTCATCACCTTTCGCTCGTTGAGCTACGTAATCGATGTTTACCGGAAAAGCACTCCGGCAACGACACACTATCTCGACTATCTGGCATTCGTTGCTTTCTTCCCGACACTGATTGCGGGACCAGTTGTGCGCAGTAAAGAGTTGCTGCCGCAATTTCAAAACGCCGAACTAAGTAGCGAACAGGGCGTCGAAGCGATCTTCCTGATCATGATCGGGCTGATCAAAAAAGTGGCGATCGCTGACATGATTGGTAGCAACCTTGTCGATCGTGTCTTTGATCAACCAGAGCTGTATTCTTCAGTAGAAACACTCGCCGCAATCTATGGCTATGCGTTGCAAATCTACTGCGACTTCTCGGGCTATAGCGACATTGCCATCGGCTCCGCAATGCTGCTGGGATTTAAACTCCCAAACAATTTCAACTCACCCTATCGCGCACAGAACCTGAGGGAATTTTGGAAGCGTTGGCACATCACCCTTTCCAACTGGCTGTTTGATTACGTCTTTATTTCAATCGGCGGTTTGAGAAAGCGACGCTTCAACCTTTATCGCAACCTCTTCCTCACCTTTTTGATCGGTGGCCTCTGGCACGGTGCAGCCTGGACGTTCGTTATTTGGGGTGCACTACACGGCCTTGGTCTTTCGCTTAGCCATTGGTGGAAAGACAAAAATAAGAACAGAAAGGCAAATACTACCTTCGCGATTCGTGTGCTCTGCACAGTCGCAACTTTCCACTTCATTTGTTTGACGTGGATCGTCTTTCGAGCAGACAGCCTGAATCAAGTATTCGCCATCTTGAAGCGGCTGACTGCGCTGCAATTCTCAACCGGCAATTTGCCGACATCGCTCGTACTGCTCATCGTTGCCGGCTTCGCATCGCACTGGGTACCAGCCCCGGCACTCAACAAGATGCGTGAAGGCTGGAGCTGGCTACCATCACCCGCACAAGCAGTCGTGGTCCTCTCAATAGCTTTTGGTTTGTATTACCTGTCCGGTGCGGAGGTGCAATTCATTTATGGGAATTTCTAAAATCAACAAACCTGCTCGCACAATCATCTTCGTTGTCCTATTTGCCCTATTGCCGCTTGCAATACCGAGAGTGAAAGACAAGTTAGTTGTAAAGGGACAAAACTATCGCGAGTTGCTGCCAGACGCTCGGGAACTCGTCGCCTTCAAACAGCATTCAGCATCTTCAACAGCGCTCGCGCCTAATGAGATTGTCGAAACTACTGAGCCTCCCAAACCAGCAAACCAAACTTGTTCCGATCAGTTGATCGAGGATCCAGATCATGCGATGGATGCCTTCAACGCAGCTCTAGCTCGTACTGACAAAAAGGACCAGGGAGCAATCACTCGTATTACCCATTACGGTGATTCGCCGATCACGAATGACGGCATAACCGGTACAACCCGACAGTTAATGCAGGAAAGATTCGGTGATTCCGGTCACGGCTTTATCCTGATGGATCGTCCCTGGGACTGGTATGGCCATCAGGCAATCACATTTTCATCCGGTGGCGGTTGGTCGAATGGCTCACTAATGAATCCGCGCTCGCGCGATGGCGAACTAGGCCTTGGAGGCGTGGCCTTCTTTAGCAGTGGTCCAGGAAGCTATGCCCGCTTTGCACCTGCAACCATTGGCTCGATCGGCCGCAAGTTTACTCGCATGGAAGTTTATTACCTCGAAAAACCAAACGGCGGCGAATTTAGCATCATCGCAAATGAAAAAGAGTCCCGCGTAATTTCCACTTCAACCGACTACGAAAAGTCTGGTTTCGCTGAGTTAAGAACCGAGGGCAATGCCGGTTCTTTCTCAGTGAAGACAGTAAGCGGAGACGTCCGGCTATTTGGCGCAGTTTTAGAAAACGACGATACCGGAGTTGTCTACGACAGCCTGGGCGTTAATGGCGCTTTCGCCGGTCTGCTTGCGACCGCGATGAATGAACAACACTGGGCGGAGCAACTGAAACACCGGAACTCCAACTTGATCATCCTCAACTACGGTACCAACGAGAGCGAGTACGCGTCGGATGATCAAATGCAACGCTATGAACGAGAACTTCGCGAAGTTGTGCGGCGGGTGCGATCTTCGCTGCCTAACGCTTCGATTCTGATTGTGTCGCCGATGGATCGCGGTAAACGCGCACCCGGCGGCAAAGTCATTACGATGCCTTCGATTCCGAAGATTGTTGAAATGCAGCGGCGCGTCGCACAAGAAACACATTGTGCGTTTCTAAATATGTTTACGGCGATGGGCGGTGAAGGAACGATGGCGCGTTGGCACGAGGGGCGAAAGCATTTGGTTGGCGGCGATCTAACTCACCCAAATGCGGAAGGCGCACAAACAGTTGGCACGCTCTTGTATATGGCTTTGATGGAAAGCTATCACGGTTACTGTGAACGAAACACGAAGTAGTAGATTCCAAAAGGAGACTTTATGTCATTACCACAAGAGGTAATTGATTTTCTTAACGACAACGCTGCCAATAATGGAGCAGATCAACCCGATTCGACTGTCGATCTTTTTGCGAGTGGCACGCTTGACAGCTTCGCGCTGGTCGACTTTGTCGTCGTCCTCGAGGAACATTGCGGTATTCGCGTTCCCGACAATGAAGTGATTCCAGCTAACTTCAAAACGATCGAAGCAATTGAGCGGTATGTGGCAGAACGACGCGGCGCGCTATCGGCGGCTCAGTAACATGGTTGGATAAGGTCGGTACCACCTCGCGGTAGCGGGGCCCTAGACGGCGCTGGGTTTGACGCGGTGCCCAAGTACTTGATCTGGCCCACCCGCTACCGCGAGGTGGTACCGACTTCATCCAGGGAACTTGATCTGGCCCACCCGCTACCGCGAGGTGGTACCGACTTCATCCAGGGAACTTGATCTGGCCCACCCGCTACCGCGAGGTGGTACCGACTTCATCCAGGGAACTTGATCTGGCC
>JBKPQV010000205.1:0-12181 GCA_046734235.1 Acidobacteriota bacterium | reverse complement strand
AAAATGAAGGTGGGTCGAAATCTCGACGACGATCTTCGTCGCGCGAAGATTATTCGCGACGAGATAGGTTGGGATCGCAAGCTCATGATGGATGCCAACCAGGTTTGGGATGTTTGTGAAGCGATTCGCTGGATGAAACAGCTCTCGCAGTTTCGTCCTCACTGGATTGAGGAGCCAACCTCGCCTGATGATGTGCTCGGTCACGCGCGTATCGCGCGTGCTATCGAGCCTGTTGGAGTTGCGACTGGTGAACATTGTCAAAACCGGGTCATGTTCAAACAGTTAATGCAGGCAGGTGCAATTAGTTACTGTCAGATCGATAGCTGCCGGCTGGGCGGTGTTAATGAAGTGCTCGCGGTTTTGTTAATGGCGGCGAAATTTGGTGTTCCAGTTTGTCCTCATGCAGGAGGAGTTGGACTCTGCGAGTACGTCCAGCATCTATCAATCTTCGATTATGTAGCTGTCAGCGCATGTTTGGAGAACCGAATTGTTGAATATGTGGATCACTTGCATGAACACTTCGTCTCACCCGTGGTGATGAAAGGCGATCGCTACATGCCGCCAACCTCACCCGGTTACAGCATTGAAATGAAGGCCGAGTCTCTCGTTCGGTATGAGTATCCGAATGGAGAAGCATGGCAAACACACGGACAAATGTGAGGAGCGAATGGCCCATGTTTTTACGGAGATTAGTTATAGCCATTGGAATGGTTCTGGTGTTAACAGCTGCTGTCCTTGCTCAAAGTGAACAACGGCAACCTGCAAAGCCGATCAAGCCCTACGTCGTAACACCTGCTCAATCGGTCACGGATATACAGAAACAGCTGCAATCGGCGAATAAAGCTCAAGACATAATGGGCGGTCCTGGTTTGGAATTGCGAGTTGCTATTCAACACGAGAAAAATTCCTCATCGCCAACTGCTGAAGTGCATGATGCTTCGGACGACGTTTATTACGTTCTGGAAGGCTCGGCAACTTTGACACTCGGCGGAACTCTGGAGAGTCCGAAGGAAATCGAACCGGGTGAATGGCGTGGTCCCAAAATCATCGGCGGTGAAAAGGTTGAGATCACAAAAGGCGATCTGGTTGTAGTGCCGCGCGGAACTCCGCATCACAGGAGCACTTTGAATAAGGACTTCACCATGATTCTGATCAAGGTTTTTGAGGATCCAAGACCTCCGGTTCCGAAAGAGCCTACCAAACCATAGGAGATCGAATGCCCGCCAAAAAACGAGCGTTGCTGGAGGAAAGAAAATGATTCGACTGATTGTTTTGTTCGCATGCATTGCAGTAACCATTACTGTTGATGCGCAAACACCTGCGGCAAGTCCGGCGGATACTTGTGCCGAACTAAAGACCCGTGCTGAGCGGGCGGAAACTCGATTGAAAGACTGGCCGGCGATCGCTCGTTATCATGACGATAATCAAAAGGTGTCTCCCGTCGCGAAGAACGAACAAAGAGTCGTGTTTATGGGCGACTCGATCACGGATTCCTGGGATTCTCCTAACATGGGTGGTTTCTTTCCCGGCAAGCCATATGTAAATAGAGGTATCAGCGGACAAACAACTCCGCAAATGCTCATTCGCTTTCGTCCTGACGTGCTCGACTTGAAGCCCAGGGTGGTGGTGATACTCGCAGGAACAAACGATCTGGCAGGGAATACTGGTCCAATGACCCTGGAAGCAATCGAGGGAAATCTTACCTCAATGGCTGAGCTGGCACGCGTAAACGGAATTCGCGTGGTGTTTGCTTCATTATTGCCCGTTAGTGACTACGAGCTTCGCGATGGAAAGCCAATCATCCAAACAGGGCGCCGGCCTCCCGAACAGATCAAAGCATTGAATAATTGGATGAAAGAGTATGCGACGAAAAACCATTACACATATCTCGACTACTTTTCTGCAATGGTAGATGCGAAAGGCTTCTTAAAGGATGAATTGAGTAATGATGGTTTACATCCCAATGCGCAAGGCTATGCAGTAATGAACCCCCTGGCAGAGGCCGCGATTCAAACAAGCTTGAAACACGCCAAGTAAGGTTATGCCTACAACTCTCGAAGACATCGCGCGAGAACTTAACGTCTCTAAGATGACTGTCTCCCGTGCGATCAATAACCATCCGGAGATTTCTGCGGAAACAAGAGCGCGCATTCTTGCCGTTGCGCAGAAAATGAACTATAGGCCAAATCAATTCGCGCGAGCGCTTACAACAAACCGCTCGTTTCTGATTGGCATTGTCGTTCCAGACTTAATGCACTCTTATTTTTCTGAAATTTGCAGAGGCGTGGAGTCCAGGGCCAGGCCGTCGGGCTATCAAAATCTTATTTGCAGCACTGATGAAGAGCCGCGAAAAGAGATGGATGAGATTGAGGCATTGCTGTCGCGTACAGATGGGCTGATCGTTGCCAGCGCAGCCGGCGAAAGCGAATTGAAGTTTTATCGCCAGCTCTTAAAAGATGGCGCGCGAATTGTTTTGATTGATCGACTTTTGACCGGATTGAAATGTTCTGCCGTGATCACTGACGACCTCGAAGTAGGAATCCTGGGAACTCGACACTTAATAAGCCTGGGTCACAAAAAAGTGGGTCACTTGCGTGGCACCATTGCTTCAACTTCATTGAACCGATTTGAGGGATACAAGCGGGCCATGGAAGAAGCCGGCTTGCCGACTCCGGCAAATGCCATTCGTGAATGTGGTTTCACTGAAAATGACGGCTACGTTGCTATGAAAAAATGGGTGGCTGAAGGGAGTTTGCCAACTGCGGTTTTTGCCGCAAACGACCCTGCTGCGATCGGGGCGATGGCAGCACTCAACGAAACAGGTGTGCGAGTGCCTGAAGATCTTGCAATTGTTGGTGCAGGGAGCATTCATTACGGTGACATGTTGCGGATACCGCTCACCACGGTAGGCTGGTCGACACTTGAAATGGGACAGGCCGCCGCTGAGCTTTTACTCCAATCAATCGACGAAAAGTCGAAGGCGACCCCGCGGCAAGTTATGGTAAAACCAGAACTTGTAGTCCGATTTTCTTGTGGCGCCCGACTAACGACCCAAGCTGGTTCCATCCGCTAGAAATCCTCCACCTCGAAGATTTTTCTCCAGCCCAAAGAAAAAGTTCTTGACGCCCGCTGACGGACAGGAGTATATGTTCCTTGTTTAGACAAATTCATTCTTGAGATATCCCCGATGAACCAACCCTTTGCATTGGGGCAGTTAGTGGAAGCAACCGAGCGGCTCAGTTTACAGGGTTAATACAGGGCTAATAGAAGTAAATGGTTTTCTGGCCCTTTTCCTGAAGTGACCCGTTCTAATCCAAGGACTTACAAAGCAGGTTACAAAGTTTCAAACATTTCTTCGAAGCGATATTCTGGATTACCGATTAAGTCCTAAGAAAGAACAATTACGTGAGGAAGATCAACCCACACGACTTCAAAGTGGCGAGGCGAGGAACGAGCCGCGAAATTAACCGGCAGATTGCGCTCAATCTTATTCGTGCTCACCAACCTATCTCTCGTGCTGACCTCGCGCGCTTGATGAATGTGCGCAGAGGTGTTGCCAGTCTTCTTGTTAGCGAACTACTCGATGAAGGTTTGATTTTCGAAGGTGCCGTGGGCGAAGCAGTAGGTCGCGGGCGCCGGCCAACGTTTCTCTATATTGACTCGCGGCAACGGTGCGTTATTGGGGTCGATATTCGAGCGTCACGCACTTACATCATGATCACCGATCTGATGGGACATCAACTGGGAGCGGTCAGCAGTTTTCAGACGAACAAAGAAGTAGATGCGTTGATCCAGGATTTAGCACGGCGCATAAAGCAAGTACTCATCGACTATAAGGAAGTGGGTGCCTGTGAAGGTATTGGAGTGGTAGTGCCAGGCATGGTCGATCTTACAGCTGGACGCGTGGTCCATGCGCCAACGCTATCGTGGCGCGACGTCAACGTCCGTGATCCGCTCGCAGCTGCGGTTGGAATACCAGTTCATATGGAAAATTCAGGTAAGGCTTGTGCGCTAGCACAACTTTGGGCCACTCGGGGCGATGTCATAAGTTCCGGCAATTCAGTTTTTGTAAGTGTCTCGGACGGTGTTGGAACTGGCATTGTCGTCAACGGCGAACTAATGCGTGGACGTCACAACACCGCAGGTGAATTTGGACATGTGCCGTTAAGTATTGATGGGCCACGTTGCTCCTGCGGCGCAACCGGATGTTGGGAAGCCTACGTTTCAAACATTGCTACCCTCTCTCGTTACTTTGGTCGCGATCTATCGGAACCAGGTCCGCGCGAAATCGAGTCGTCAAATTTTACGGTCGAAGATCTAATCGCGCGCGCGCGCGCAGGCGATGCAAAAGCCTTGGCCGCAGTTAATTCCACTGCGCGTTACCTCGGGTTAGGACTGGCATCGATAGTGAATGCTGTCGATCCTTCCAGGATTTATGTTGGTGGTGAAATCACAACCGCATGGAGCTTGATAGAACCGATTGTGCGCAGTGCAGTGCGCGAGCGAACTCTTACAGAGTTTGGCGGCCTCACCGAGATTCATGTCGTACCCGCTGAGGAGCATCCACGTTTACGCGGCGCGGTAGCTTTGGTTGCTGCACCTGCCTTCGCAGCTCCAATGGTGGCTTAGCAATACGTTCGTCTTTGTAGTCAGTTTTTTGATCCATCCAGGTGGTAACAGATTCTGGGACGGTCAGGACCTGCCTACGATCAGGTTCGACACTGCTACCCATTAACTAAATTTTTTGGAGGTGTCACGTCGATGTTAGAACTAAGAAGTCTACGCCTTTCCCCCCTGCCACTGCGTTTGTGTGGCTTACTATTCGTAGCAGTGTTCGCCTGCGTCAGTGCTAGCGGACAAACAATCTTCGGACGAATAAACGGCACGGTTACTGATAGCAGTGGCGCAGTTGTTCCAAATGCTGCGGTAACAGTGACGAACAGTGCGACCAACCTTGTACGCACTGCCACGACGGACGAAGAAGGTTTCTACACCGTGACAAACCTGCCTGTTGGAACTTACTCAGTCTCGGTGGAACGTCAGGGTTTCAAGAAAGCCAACCAGACGGACAATGTCCTGACCGCTGACACGAGGCTGACCATAAATATCATCCTGGAGGCAGGCAATGTTTCCGAGACTGTAGAAGTCTCAACTGCCGCCGGCGAAACTGTGAATACGACCTCAGGTGAAGTTGCCCGTGTAGTTGATAAGCGGCAGGTGCAAAATCTCGCGCTCAATGGCCGCAACTACATGCAGCTGGTGACGCTGATACCTGGTGCCGCGATTCTTGATGAGGATCAATTGGCGTTGACGACGAGCTTGAGTATCAGCCAGGCGGCTATTAACGGCAACCGACCAAACTACAACAGTCTGACCGTTGACGGTGGATCCAATATGGACTCTGGGAGCAACAACAGTCAGATCAACAACGTCGGCATTGACTTCATCCAGGAAGTAAAAATTCAAACTTCAAATTTTTCTGCTGAATACGGTCGCAATGCCGGTGCTTCGATCAACGTCGTGACTCGCGGCGGTGGTAACGAATATCACGGCAGCGTCTTTGAATTCCTTCGCAACGACAAACTCGACGCGCGTAACTTCTTCTCTCCCGTTAGAGCCAAACTTAGATTCAACAACTTCGGTTGGAACTTCAATGGCCCAATCATCAAAGATAAATTGTTTTTCTTCGGTGGTCAGGAATACAAGTACATTCGCCAGGACGCGCCACCTGTGCGGCGGACTCTGCCGACGAGGGCGGAGCGGAATGGTGACTTCTCGAGAAAATTGGCGGGATTCGACGGCATAATCGGAACAGCTGATGACGGCGCGCTTCGCAATCCAGCCAACGCAGCGAGCACGTGTGTTGCGCCTGTCGTCAATTCGAGCGGGGTTGTTACCACCCCAGCAATTCGGACAGGCTGCTTTCCTGGCAATATCATTCCTTCCGGTTCAATCCTTCCGGACGGAAGGGCTATTGCTTCTGTTTTTACTGCGATGGAAGGTCTTGCTGTTGCTTATGCAGATAATCCGGTTGCAAACAACTCAACATTCCAACAGCCAAACCCATTCGACTATCGTGAAGATAATATACGGATTGACTACCGCATCAATGCAAATCACAGTCTCTACGGTCGTTATCTGCACGACATGTACGATCTGATCGAGCCCTTTGGCACCTTCATTAATTCACCTCTACCGACAATACCGACCAATCGACTACGTCCTGGTTCCAGTTATCAGGTGTCTTATACGTGGTTGATAAGTCCAACAACAATTAATGAAGTTAAGGCAAACGCTTCATGGAATGGACAACGCATCCCCCCGGTTGGTGAATTCTGGAAACGTGCAACTTATAATTTGACGTATCCGCAACTGTTCACGGGCGGACGTTTCGACAATGGTATTCCGAACACGACTTTCGCGGGAGGTCTTAACGCGCCCGCTAACTTCAATGGACCAGCCGCTTCATTGTTGTCACCGACTACGGATATTGCGATCAGCGACAACATTACACTAATCCGCGGCAAGCACTCCATGAAGACCGGATTCACGTACATCCGCAATCGCAAAGATCAAAACGGGCGATCAGGCTATACCGGTGCCCTTGCCTTCAACTCAAACGCTACGAGGTCAACGGGACAACCTTTCGCCGATGCATTGCTTGGAAACTTCCGAAGTTACAATGAGGCTAATGATGACCCGATTGGATTCTTCAGATTCCATCAGGTTGAAGCCTATGCGACGGATAGCTGGAAGGCCTTGCGCAATTTGAGCATTGAGTATGGCGCTCGCTTCTATCACTACACGCCTACCTACACGCAAGCGAACAACATGACGAACTTTGATCCGTCTCGGTACGATCCCGCTCAAGCCGTAACTGTATTAGCCAATGGCAACATCGATACGACCAAGGGAGGGAATCGTTTCAACGGTCTAATTCGCGCCGGCAGTGGCATTCCGGCCGAGGAAAGGGGACGCGTTAGTATTAGTGATGCAGCACTGGCGACAGTTCCAGCAGGAGCTCCAGGCGGTTTCTATCAGGCAAAGAACAAGATCGCACCGCGATTCGGATTCTCTTATGCTCCTTTCAACGATGATAAGACTTCGATTCGTGGCGGGTTTGGAGTGTTCTACGACAAGGTTGAAGGAAACCTGATCTTTTCTCAGGTTAATGTTCCGCCGTTTGTGAGTACTCCGAATTTCGACAACGGCAACATTACGAATCCTTCAGGCGGTACTCCGTCCAATGCCGCTCTCCTCGCGGACATCAATGCTATCGATCCGAACCTGGAAGTCTCGTCGTCAATGAATTTTAGTTTGGGAGTCCAAAGGGAATTGCCGCGTGGGTTCTTCGTCGAGGCTACTTACGTGGGAAATATGGGTCGACACTTGGTTCGCCAACCAGATCTCAACCAGCCGTCGTTTGCTGCGCTTACGGCTAATCTTCCCGCAAACGGTGGAGCAAATGTGAATATAAACGCTTTGCGTCCATATAAGGGTTATAACAGAATCCTTTACCGTTTGTCGGATGCCAACTCAAATTACAACGGCATGCAGCTCTATGCTGCAAAACGAAAAGGCAATCTCGAACTAACAGTCAGTTATACCTGGTCGAAAGTACTCACTGATACAAGCGGTAACGGAGACGGGGTTGATGTTGGTGAAGATCCGTTCAACCGGCATTCAAACTATGGTCCAGCTACGTTTGATCGACGTCATGTGTTTGTTACTACCTATGACTACCGCTTGCCTTTCTTCAGCAAGATGGAGGGCGTCGGTGGTGCGATTCTGGCAGGCTGGGAGATCAGTGGCATCACGCGATATCAAGCAGGCGCACCATTCACAGTAACCGCAAACACTGCAATCGGCGGTAGAAGAGCTGATTACGTCGGAGGAGATGTTCTTCTTGCAGATCCTGGACCAAATGGCTGGATCAATCCAGCTGCATTTGCCGCTGCACCTGCGACTCGAAGAGGTAACAGTGGAGCAGGCATCGTTACGGGCCCGAATCTGCAAACCTGGGATTTCTCGATGCGCAAGACATTCAGCCTGACTGAAAGGTTTAATCTGCGCTTCCAGGCAGATATGTTCAATGCTTTCAATCACACCAACCTGCGAGGACCGGCAACGGTTCTTACAAATGCAGGATTTGGCACGATTGGTACCGCTGGACCACCGCGTAACATTCAGTTCGGGCTGAAGTTGAATTTCTAAATCCAACTGAAATAGGGCCGGACGTCTTTTTAGGCAGACGTTCCGGCCCTCTTGCACTGTAAACGCTGCTGACGGTTTCTCTCCCGAGGATGCAAAATCCAGATTGAAAGTAGGAAGAGTGCTTAGACTGAACCAAGCTATTTCTGTCGTCGTTGCGCTGGTAATAGCGATCGGTGTGCTGCCTTTGGCTAAAGCATCCGCAGATCACTCAGTATCGATGGCGAATGGTTCAGTCAAAACAGCTAGCTTTGATGCTGACGTCGAGAGTTTTTTAGAAAAGGAGTTGGCAGTTCATCTAGGCGCAATCACATCACTTAGCCCGGTGCCAGATCGCGTGCTTGGGGTTCCCACAACTGGCGAGTTTTCATGGGGCACGTTCATGCGATCGCTAGCCGCTTATGCGGAGTCGAGTGGCAAAAGAGAGCTTGCCGGTCGTGATTTACCAAAGTGGATTGGCCAAATCGGTTTGATCGAAGCGCACGCGGGAAGTAAAGCCTTCTCTCAGTTGTATGCTGCACTTGCACTTCGGCATTTTGGTCGCGATCTAAAAACCAATCCTTTGTGGCTAAGTCTTTCGCCAGAAGAACAGAAAGCCTGGCGTTCCTTGCTCAATCCTGAACGCTTCTACGACCCAAAAACGAATCGAGTGATCGAACTCCCAGATAACTACTTGGGAGTAGCTGCTCGCATTGCCAGTATTAGCTTCGACATTGGCATATCAAGCGATCGCGCCTTCCTGGATCGCTTGTTGGATCGAGCTGCAATCCAATTCACTACTGGCCGCGTTTACGCGGACGACTCTCCGCCGACTGGTCGTTACGATCGGTACTCAAACGAGTATGCCCGTTACATTTGGGAAGCGGCCGAGATGGCCGGACGCAAAGACATTCTTGAAAAGTTGCGACCCTCATTGTCAACTCAAATGCGACTTTGGTGGGACCTCGTTTCGGAAGATGGCTATGGTTACAACTGGGGTCGCAGCCAGGGTGTAGTTAGTTATCTCGATACACCCGAAATAGTCGGTTTCCTCGCCGAGCATTCAGAATTTAGACCAGCTTCTTTACCTCAAATTGCAGCCTTGTATTACCAGTCGTGGAATTACCTGCGTCACGATTATCGCAATGATGCACATTTGCTATCGGTCTTTGCTTTTGGACGCGGCAACTATAGCTATATCACACGCGAGCGCGAGTGGCAGCAAACCACCGGTTTCTTTGGCAAGTTGGCAAATTCACATGCGAAAGTGATCAAGGCACTGGGTAGTGAAGGTGTGGAAAGTTTTCCCGTCGTGCCAACGCTATCGGCTGTGAATAGATTTGAATTTTTTCGCAAGTCTCCCGAGCGTGAAGCTGGAGTGTGGCTCGTTCGTCAGGAAGCGTTGCGGTTTGCGTTGCCAATAACAACTGGACCAAAGCCGGGATTGTCTGACTACCTGGCAGCTCCCCATGGTCTTCCTGGTTTTGCTGCGCCCGTGGAACAGAGTTATCCGGTGCTTGTTCCGTTTATCGAACTTGCGGACGGAAGAACCATCGTAGCAGGTGATGGTGCAGATTCTATTGAGCCATCGGCAGACGGCAAATCGCTGCATGCGCGCTGGACTCATTGGGCCGTTATTGGGAGTAAATCTGGTGAGTTGTCCGATGTAGGTTTGACGAGCGAGGTCGTGTGGCGAATCGAAAACGGATCGATTACGCGAGAGGAATCTATTAATTCAAATCAGACCGTCAACATCAAAAGTTGGCGTCTGGTTGTGCCGAGCAGTTATGGCCAGGTTCGTACTGAATTTGTTGACGGAGCTCGAGTTGACCATTTCAGTGGAGCTGAAGGAACACTTACAGCAAAGATTTCAGCGGCTACGTTTCCATTTAATGCTTCGATTGTGGCGTCGGGCAATAGCCTGCTAGGTCGTGGCGTCCACGGCGCCATACCTTTGCATCTCGTATTTGATGCAAGGAATCTAGTCGTGCAAAATGGAAAGCCATTAACGTACAAACTGTCATTGACAGTTACACCCGCGCGCCCGTGAGCGCAGCGGCGGAAAAGAATTAACTGAAAGTATATTGAGGGAGATCTAATGAGCCACGAAATAGCGCAAAACCCAATCACACAAGAAACTTGTTTTGTTCCGGAAACCAATAAAGGAACTGGACGCCGCAATGCAGTTAGGCCTGGTCCAACCGCTTCACGCTATCTGCATTATGGTCGCATTACGCTCAATGCCGGTGATCCTGCTGAAATTTTCAACAGTCAGGATCACGAGATAGGGCTGATCTGTTTGCACGGCGCCGCAACTGTCACGACCGGAGGCGAGTCGTATCAGCTCGAGCAGTACGACGCAGTTTATGTTTCTCGCGATTCAGATATCGAAGTGAAGCCTGGGCCTGAAGGTTGTGATCTGGCAGAAGTGTCTGCTCCAGTTGAAAAGCGTTACCCGGTGAAATTCGTGTCGTACAAAGAGGTTCGCCAAAATCCCAAGCTTCATTTGATCGCGGGCAAGCCACCCGCAGAGCGCGATTTGAATGTATTGATCGGCGCAAATGTCGAGGCGGGAAGGATCATGGCTGGTGTGACTTTTTCGACGCCAGGTAACTGGACTTCCTGGCCACCTCATGAACATTCGAAGTTATTGGAAGAGGCATATCTTTTTATCGATATGCCGTCTCCTTCTTTTGGAGTTCAGTTTGTTTATACCAATCCAAGCAAGCCCGAACTGGTGCAAGTTGTTCGTGAGGGCGATTGTGTTTTGATGCCACAAGGCTATCACCCGAACGTTGCAGCACCGGGTGGTCAAATCAATTTCCTATGGATGATGGCGGCAATCAAAGAGGGTGAGGATCGATTGTATGGAGTCGTTAATGTTCAGCCTGAGTACGCCGCAAGTGGATCAGGTCTGGAGGCAGTTAGCGACAAAAAGTAGGGGGCGAAGACATGTCTACAACTTCCGAAGGCGATCAATCTAACGGAAACGGAAATGGTTACGGGTTACCGCAACACTTAAACTGGTCGACGATTCCGGTTGAACACGTGTCAGACGGAATCGAGCGTCAGATGTTTGTTGGCAATCGGATGATGATCTGCCGGTTTCGGTTCAAGCCATTCCTGGTTACACCGGAACACGATCATCCGCACGAACAGATGACGATTGTGGAAAAAGGAAAGGTGCGGTTCTTTGTTGAAGGCAAGGAGCAGATCGCCTCGGCAGGGGACGTCCTGCATTTTCCTTCGAAGTGTTGGCATGGTGCGACCATGATGGATGAGGAAGTTGTCCTGATCGATATTTTTTCGCCACTGCGGGAAGATTTTTTGGGGCCAAGCGTAGGTTAGCAAAGATAATAGGTCCTATAGGCCGAATAGGCCCTATTTGAACATCTGATCACTAACTTTTGATACTAGACAAGTTCAAACTTAACAATCGCGTAGCTCTCGTAACAGGTGCGGCAACCGGACTGGGTGCTGAGATAGCTATAGCTTTGGCTGAGGCAGGTGCTCGAGTTGCCTGTCATGGCAATACTCGTTCACCCGATGAAACCTGCCAACGAATTCAAGGTGCCGGCGGTGTTACCTTTCCGGTAACTGGCGATCTCTCAAAACAAGACACGCCCAAACAACTTGTCGATCAAACACTCGATCGGTTTGGTCAAATCGATATCCTGCTTAATAACGCCGGCACAATTCGTCGTTCGCCAGCAGTTGATTATTCAGAAGAGGATTGGGCGACTGTGATCGAAGTAAACCTCTCGAGTGTCTTTCGTCTATCGCAGCTCGCCGGAAAATCGATGATCGAAAAAGACCGGGGTGGCAAGATAGTCAATATTGCCTCACTGCTTTCTTTCCAGGGTGGCATTACTGTTCCAGCTTATGCGGCTTCGAAAGGTGGTGTCGCCCAGCTCACCAAAGCACTTGCGAACGAATGGGCCAAATACCAAATTAACGTAAACGCAATTGCTCCGGGCTACATGCGCACAAC
>JBKPQV010000204.1:0-6977 GCA_046734235.1 Acidobacteriota bacterium | reverse complement strand
ACCAAACACAAAAGCCCTGGCGATGACGTGGTGGGTGGGCCTCGGCAAGAATGGATGCAACTTCAGGCCGTGTGAACCAATCAGGTAGTTGACGTCCTCGCCGCAGATAATCTTCGCGCACTTCGGTTCCCGAAATAGACACACTACGAACTCCGTCCGGGATGCGAGTAGTCTCTTCGTATCGATCTTGCTCGGGCAAGTAAACGAGTTCGTTAAATGACATTGCTCGCACGGCTGTTTCAACTTCGTACTTCGCCACGAGTTCTTGCGCATCGTACGGACCATAGAACGGTTTACCATTCGAATCGACACCCGGGCTTGCATGATCACGACCGACGATAAGGTGATTCGCACCGTAGTTGCGCCGGATGAGTGCGTGCCAGAGAGCTTCGCGCGGCCCCGCCATTCGCATAGCAAGCGGCAGCAGAGCAAGCAACATTCGCGAGGGATCGAAATAATGGTCGGCGAGCGTCTTGTATGAGCGCACCCGAGTAAAGTGATCGATATCGCCCGGCTTCGTCATACCGACGACAGGATGGAGCAGAAGGGATCCACTGATTTCTTCAGCTGCGCGCCGAGTCATCTCCTCGTGCGCGCGATGCAAGGGGTTCCGAGTCTGGAAAGCAACGACATTTTTGTTACCAAGCGATTTAAGCTTCACTCGCACTGCCTGCGGTGTGAGACGCAACGCGCGAAAGTCGTAGTACCGCGGCAGCTGCAACACGCGTAAGTCTCCCGAAGCACATAACTCTCCCCAGGAGTTCATCTCGGCAACGAGAGGGTGTCGCAAGTCATTCGTGCCGTACGCGAGAAGAGCCTCGCGCTTGGGGTTCCATTCAAAGATTTCGTCGACTCGCATTACAGCGAGAACGTTGTTGTACTGATCAGCCAGCGCTACCTCGCGATCGACCTTGATTCCCGCATCTCGCTTAACAGTTAAGGTGATAGGAAGCGGAAAGAGCAGGCCAGAAGCAAGGCGCATTTCATTGAGCACTTGCTCATAATCACTTCGACCCATGAAACGCGTAAGAGGCGAGAAAGCACCGGTAGCAAGTAGTTCGAGATCACAGACATTACGTGGGCTAAGTTGTACCCGGGGAAACTCCGCTGCCCGCGAACGCTCTTCTATAAGCTCTTCTTCGGTAACTAGCAGGTTAGCGAGCTGCCCACCATACGGTTCAATCAAACTGCCCTGGTGTTCGTTAAGAGTCATTCAGTATTGTCTTTCATCTTTTATTGTTTTAGAGGGAGGTCAAAGAGAACCAGCGGCGTTCTCGAAACGCCCTTCTACTGCGAACGCAGATAATTGCGAACTTCGGCGGAATGTTCAAGTCAGCTTAACCTAAGTGATGACCAAGTTGAGGCAAAACTTACGGAAAGGCAGAGCCATATCCTCACCGCAGACGGCGAAGCCAGAAACTTAAGTACCAGTTGACGTTTTGAGGCCTGGTCCCTGTTTACACGAAGGGCGTCCCCGCAGGGACGCCCTAAAAAATTGACCTTGGTTGTACCTAAGTTCTTATTCAGAACGCAGCGCGACTAACGGATCAACTTTCGTAGCGCGGCGCGCCGGAATGTAACAGGCAGCGAGCGCCACCAGCACGAGTCCAAAACCCATAACGAAAAGGATCATTGGATCTCGTGTTGGCAAGGATGGAATAAGCGAAATCAAGAGTCTGGATACGGCATATGCTCCCGCGACTCCCAACAACGTTCCGCTCAAAACTAGTAAGGCACCTTTTCCTAATACCAACCACAACACATCACGCCGTTGCGCTCCGAGTGCGATTCGAATTCCGAGTTCTCCAGTGCGTTGAACTACCGTGTAGGAAACGACACCGTAAATACCAATCGCAGCCAACAGCAACCCAACTACGGCAAAGGCGCCGAGCAAACTGCCAAGCAACGAGATGTTTCCTAATCCTTCATCAACCGTGGATCGCGCAGTGCGAATCCTGTAAACCGGTAGATCCGAGTCAACGCCGGCAACTGCTTTCCGCAAACTATTACCGATCATCTCGGGATTCAGTGACGTACGCAGCGCGATTGTTAGATAAGCGGGAGCAGCTTGAGACGTCGGCAGAAACGCCTCGAATTGTGTATATGGTTCTCCTAAACTGCCTGGAAAAGCCATGTCGTTAACGACCCCAACTACTTCCCAATATTCCTTCTTTTCACCGGTACTACTAATGCGCTTTCCGACAGGACTCGCGTTCGGCCAAAACGTACGGGCAGTTTTTTCATTGATGATAACTACTTTAGGATGATCAGCCGTGTCGCTTGAGTTAAAGGTCCGACCTTCTTTCATCCGAACGCCAAGAGTCTCAAAGTAGTCGCTACTAACTGGTTCAAAAAACATTTCCCAGTACTTATCCTTTGGCGGCTCGGGCAGACCCTCCACTAAGAATGAACTGCTGCTGTTGAAACCATAGACTGGACTTGAGCCGCCAATTGCAGCGTGTTCAACTCCAGGAATGGCCTTCAGACGATTTTCTAATTCATTAAGGAACACAACCCGTGGCTTGTCCTCTTTATACCTCTCGCCTCGAAGACTCATGTTCGCAGTCACTACCCCATCGACGCGCCAACCCGGATCTGAATTGATAAACCGTTGCAGACCCCGCAAGAACAATCCCGCTGCTGCCAGTAACACCATCGCAAATGCTACTTCGCCGACAATGAGTCCGTGTCGCAACTTGTTTTGAGATCGCCCTGCCGTTGATGCGCGCGAGTTTTCTCGTAATGCCTGGTTCACGTCCGCACGAGATGCTAGCCAGGCAGGGACCGTCCCGAACAAAACTCCGGTGACCACCGAAACCAGAAGAGCAAAACCAAACACCTTGTAATCAAGTTGTACACTGGCGCCCGGCAAATCATTGAAGAGGCGAACACTGATGAAGCGAACTGTGAAAAGAGCAATAACTAAACTGATAAGTCCGCCGATCAAGGCCACGATAATACTTTCTGTTAGCGATTGTTGAAGTAGTCGCCAACGGCGCGCGCCGAGCGCAGCGCGAACCGCAAGTTCACGCGATCGCGCAGCGGTTCGGACGAGTTGTAGATTTGCCAGGTTCGCGCAGGCAATGAGTAACACGAAACCTGCTAACCCGAAGGTGAACCACATTACTGTTCTGCCAATATTGTCGGACATGGATCTCTGAAGCGGTTCGAGTCGCACACTCTCGCCTTCATTCGACGAGTGTTGCTTACCGAGATTCGCAGCCAAAGTGACCATACTCTGCTCGGCTTGCTGAATTGAAACTCCAGGTTTGAGACGGCCAAGAGACGACAGGTAGTTGGTTCCGCGATTTGCTTTCCCTTCAGGGGTAAACGAAAGCGGTTGCCACATATCGATTGAACCCCAAAGGATAGGGTGCTCGAATCCGGGAGGCATAACACCCACGACTTCAACAGTTTTTCCGTCGAGCTGGATGCGCCGTCCAATTATGTTTGGGTCGCCTCCAAAACGACGCGTCCAAAATCGATCCGTCAGGACAACAACGTTATCAGCTCCCGGTTCAAACTCTTCTGGCCTAAAGACCCGACCATGCGCTGGGGCTACGCCCATCAATGGAAAGAAATCAGCCGTCGCCGCAAGACTGAGCAAACGCTCAGCAGTTTGTCCATGTTCGGTAAGATTGCGGCTGGCGAAATTGTACGCAGCCATCTTTTCAAACACCGTATTCTGGTCGCGTTGATCAAAGAAATTTCCTGCTGAGTGCGGCCAGGTTTGTGAGTGTGGCGATGTGCGCCAAACTCTGATTATCCGTTCAGAGTCCGGATAAGGCAGCGCGCGAAAGAGAAACGTATTCAGCACACTAAACATCGCTGTGTTAATACCAATCCCCAACGCGAGAGTAAGCACGGCCACGACAGCGAAACCTTTGTGTTTCAGCAGGAGGCGCAGGCTATAACGCACATCTTGTGACACGCTGGTCATATTCGTTCTCCAGTATTCAATTGGTGTTTGGAAAGGACTGCTCCACTAGCAAGACACCCTGGCGGGTTAGGTTGTGGCAGTTTTATCCAAGAAATTAAGGATCGAGGCGATGAAGGTACTCGTCTGAACTGATGAACGCTTTGACCATTTCGGCTGCACGATAATCGCCGCCAAAAGAGTTCAACTTATTCAACCAGAAATCAAAGCCAGAAAAATTAAGGTCTGGAGCGTCATCCGGATTGCGGCGCAAATACCCGTAATATTGCATAAGGACAAAAGCTCGATTGAATTCGGCCGCTGCGAAGTTCTCCTTTTCCGCAATCTTGCGCAAAATAGTGCCACGCGTTTCGAGTCCGGCCATCAATCCGTTGGCCAATTGGAAAAACTCTGCGAAGGTCAAAACGTTACCAGCCTGTTCATCCAATTTGTCGACGTAAGCTATTGCAGAAAGTGTGGACGGATAGTTCGCCAGGAATTCCGGCCGGTAAACAAAGCTATTGGTGTATTGAACTGTGTTTGCCTCCAATACCTGCTGCCAGCCGGCGTTACCGACAATAACTCCCTGGCTAATATCCTGGGTATCACGCATGAACTCACGATAACGAGGCATCGCTCGTGGCCGCTGCGCTGTTTCTGGCAATGAGGCTTTGTAAATGCGATAGACGAGAAAACCGGTTCTCTGAAACTCGATTGAAAGAAAGAACGCCGCCGAAGTGTCTATGCGTTTCACCTCGCGACATCCGGCTGAACTACCACAGGACTCAATGTTGTTGATCCAGAAGGCTTCCCCGCTCGGATCAGCTACTCGATTAAGAAAATCGTTGTAGTGCTGGCGAACAAACCAACTCGAGATGTCTAGCACACTTCCTGGTGGCGCCGGATCGTTGTCTCGAATTAATAGTGTCGTGTTGGCTTGTGATCCCAGACTCGAGTTTCCGGTCGCGTTTAACAAACTGAGAGAGACAATTTCGTTAGCTTCCGGAATCAGATCATCTGTGAGGGGAATGTTAACCGTCTTTTGTGTTTCTCCGATACCGAAACGTAGGGTTCCAAGTGTCGTGGTGTAATCCGTTCTCTCGTTGGCAGTGTTGTCGGAGAACAAATAGTCGACAGTGGCCTTGCTCGACACATCGCCGATACGGTTTACAGTTATCTGAGCTACTCGTTGATCCTCAACGACGTCGAATTGTGGTGCACCAAAATCAAATACGCTGGTGCCTTGAGGGCCACATGGAGTTGGCACGCTCTGGCGCGATCTAGGATTCGGCGTAGCAAGCAGGAAGTCTGCGAGGTTGTCATCGTTGTCGGTACAACCATTGCCGACGCGCAACAGTGATTGATCCTGTGGCGGAGCAACTGTGACCGTGTTCTCGTAACATATCGCAATACCGTAGCCAACGTAATCTGCAACGTTGCCAGTCAAATCTGGGGCAGCTGGGCAATAGCTAAGTGGCAGTGTCTTATCTTTATCGAGCAGGACAATCTGTGCACCCGTATCGCTAATTGGAAAGGGATTTAGATTGATGTCGGGATTATTTATCGGCGCACCATTGCTTCCACTTCCGCCGAATTTGAGCAAAAAATGAGCGCCGGGAGGAATGATGATCCCGGTTGGACTAGTGAACCGTATATTAGTTGCGGAGATTTGAATATTCGGTGGAGTCCCAGAAAAGTTTGAAATATTCAAGCTCCATCCACTTAAGTCGACATTTGTCTGTCCACGGTTGAATAGCTCAATGAAGTCGTTTTGAAAGGCAGCACCCGCTTCGCCGCCGCGAGAGTAGATTTGGCTAATTCGTAGGTTTGGATTGGCGGTCTGGGCAATTGATACTGAAGAAACAACGACGGTGCAAAAAAGCACCGCCAGAAAACTAATACACTTGGAGTGATACCTTTTCATCAGAATGAGTGCCTGTTTTCAATTCTGGCTAATAATGAGCAAAAACGTAAACGCGACACCTTAGACAACGGCAATCGTAGTGCCGTGGATTTTATTTGGGAAGAACATACAAAGGGCGTCAAGACTCGGATTAGAGTTAGTTCTTAGCTCGTTTGGTTCGTAGATGGCCTGTTAGGTTGCGGTTAAAAAAATTCTTGCACCAGCAACGATGCCTGCACTTCCGTGTGAGGGATTTCGCTTTTTGCCAAAGCTACGTTGTTCAATGAACGCTACTTCTTCCACTTCGCATAAAAGTCGAAGACAAAATTCTTCTGGTCCGGAGGTCCGCCAAAGATCGTATCGTTGAAATCGTACTTCTTCATTTCTTCAAATGCCTGCTGTGCAGTCCAGCCGTCGTGAGTAATTCGGTAGACTGCGGTCAAGGCCCCGGTGCGATGTCGTCCACCTTTGCAATGAACATAGACTGGGGCGTTAGCGGGATCGTTTACCAGACTGAGGAAATATTCCGTTTGTGCATTGGTAGCACGCTGATGAGATTTAAGAGGCAGGTTGAAATAGTTCAAACCTTGTTCACTCGCCCATCGTCGCTCCTGAGGCACGTAGTCTCGTCGCAAGTCGATGATCGTCTTCACACCAATAGCTTTTAAATCCGCCATTTGCGCTCGAGTAGGTTGTGATCCGCGATAATAGTTGTCATTCACTTTACCGAAGTTCTTAATTCCTGACTTAGTAGTATTTTGAGCGGATGATATGACGCCCGAAAGGGCTAGCATCAGCGGTAGTAGAGTTGCCGTTGCCAGCCCCGTCCGTAGGTGAAAAGCCCTCTGAATGATCCTCATGCGCAGCCTCGCATCAAAAGTTTATCTTGCAGCTACAACTGACGATCGTGAAGAACGCCAAAGCGCTGGCAACTACCAACGCTTTGCACGCAAGACTTCGAATCATTCGAAATCCTCCCGTCGAAGTAGACTTTTGCTGTTTGAGGTCGGTTACGGTTTTTTGGCCGCTTGAGTGTCTTTTAACTTAGCATGAGCTCGTTCGTAGTTAGTCTTAAACACGGCTGCATTCGGATCTTTGTTTTGTTGACCCAGAAGACTCGCCTTTTCATAAAGAGGGTCTGCGAGATCAAGTCGCCCA
>JBKPQV010000203.1:0-6970 GCA_046734235.1 Acidobacteriota bacterium | reverse complement strand
TGAAACGAGCGAGAGCGGAAATTATGCTTTCGACCTCGTGCAGGTTGGCAAAT
The DNA here is from genome assembly GCA_046734235.1 of Acidobacteriota bacterium. Taxonomy (GTDB): domain Bacteria; phylum Acidobacteriota; class Blastocatellia; order Pyrinomonadales; family Pyrinomonadaceae; genus PSRF01. Next base: position 6,917 of record JBKPQV010000203.1, on the reverse strand, counting down.
ACAGCGTAACGATTGAGAAGCAAGGCTTCAAAAAGTTTTTGAGTCAAGGGAACGCGATTAACGTTAACCTGCCGACAACGATCAGTACAGTTCTTGAAACTGGTGGCGTCGCAGAAACAGTTACCGTTCAGGCTGCCGGCGAACAAGTGCAAACAGCAACCTCTGGAAATCTCGGCAGTAGTATTGAACAAAAAACATTAGAAGCGTTACCGATTGTCGGAACGCGCGGAAGAAATCCGCTAGACTTACTCAACTTTCAACCCGGTGTGGTGTTTGGTGGTAACACAGGTGGTGCCGTCAACGTTAATGGATCTCGTGATCGCGCTTTCAACTTCACGCTCGACGGTATCGACATCAACGAGTCGACTGCAGGTGGTTCAAACTTCACGCCGCTTAGACCTAATCCGGATTCAGTACAAGAGTTTCAAGTCGTAACCAGTAACTTTACAGCGGAGCTTGGACGGAGTAGCGGCGCTCAAGTGACACTTGTTACTCGCTCTGGGACGAATGATTTTCACGGAAGTCTGTTTGAGTACTATCGCACCCCCAGGTTTGATGCCGCGAGTTATCCCGTAACGATTGCGAAGCTTCCTAAAGACCAATTTGTGCAGCACATCTTTGGCGGAAGTATTGGTGGGCCACTGTTCAACCCGGGCTTTGGCGAAGGTACAAAGATGGGCTGGTTACGTGACAAGGCTTTTTTCTTTACGAACCTGCAACTACTTCGCGCCTATGACACCGGACTCGTGTCACGAGTGGTCTACACGAATTCTGCACGCCAGGGGTTATTCAGATATGTAGTCGGCCGGCAGAACGCGCCGGCAGGACCTGCCAATGCGTCGGTCGATGCGAGTGGTAATCCCACGTTACCAGTTTGTAATGGGTCAAATGCCCCTTGTATTGCGACGTATAACATCGCAGCCAATCCGACTGGCGTTGGTCTTGACCCTACCCTGACCTCAATTCTTCAATCAGCGCCATTACCTAACAATTTTGCCGGCGCGACTGGTTGTTCGCCCGATGGGTTGAATACCGCATGTTTTGACTTCGCGTCGCCACAACATGAAAAGCAGTACGACTTCGTTTCGAAGTTTGACTTCAACCTCTCACAGAGAAGTTTGCTTTATGTTCGTTATGCTCAAGGATCACAAACGAGCTTGGGCGATTCGGCAAATAGTGGGCGTCCAATTTTCCCGAATTCACCAAACTTCGTTGATACCTATCGAACTCCAAAAAATCTTGCCGTCAACTGGCGCTTTTCACCGACGGCGACAGTAACCAATGAGGCGATCTTTGGTATTAGCAAGTACTTCTTTAGCTTCCTTACGCCGGAACCCGATCCAAATCTACCGTTCACTTTCATCACAGTTGCGACGCCGAATACCAATTTCTCTTATAACGCCCGCGGCGTACGTACTCTGCAATTCATTGACAACCTAACGTTCGTTAAGGGGTCGCACACCCTCAAAGGTGGAATTAATTTCCGTTACAACCGGCATAACGACGACAGATCAAATGTTGCCGGCTCTGCTATTGAACCGGTTGTTACGCTGAGTGCTGCAGGTGGATTTGCCGGGTTCAATTTTCCCGCGACAGGAAATACCGGAATCAACTCAAATGATTTGACCACGTTGCAAAATACGGTCATCAATGAACTCGGAAAGATCGGGACGGTCGCGCGAGCCTTTGTCTCTGACGGTTCAGCCTTCGCTCCCGCAGGTACCCGCTGGCTCAACACTGTTACTTACCCTGAACTGGATTTCTATTTCCAGGACAATTGGCGTTTCCGTTCAAATCTAGTTTTTGATTTGGGCCTTCGATACGAAGCAAAACTTAGTCCTCATATTGGTAGTAGCCGGCCTAGCCTGGTTCCAAATCAACCAGTAAAACTTGGAGCTCCTCCCACGAATACATTGAGATGGGTTGAAGGAGATATTTACCAGAGCGACTTGAGCAAGTTTCTGCCGTCAGTTGGTTTCGCCTGGGATCCTTTTAAGAGTGGAAAGACTTCGATTCGTGCTAACTACCGTATCGCCTCTGACAGAATCGCTACGTTTTTGTTCGGATCGTCGATTTTCCAAAGCACGCCGGGAAACAATACAGCAGTGACCAACTCGGCATTTGGTCAGGCTGGCGGGCTCTATCGCAATATTGGACCAATCATCGCGGGTCTAGTGCCGTCAGCTTCGCCGGATGCATTGCGTCAGCCTGCGGCATTTAGCGCAAGCTCTTTGAGTGCTCTCGATCCTGATTTGCAGTTTCCGCAGATCCACGAGTGGTCAATCAGTTTCCAAAGAGAAATCAAGAACAATGTCATCGAAATTAACTACATTGGAAAGCATGGGGTGCATTTGCTAGGTGGTTACAACGCAAATCAAGTGAACATCTTTGCCACCGTGCCAGGTGCAGGTCAGAATTTTCTTGAGGCTTTCAATTTGATTCGCGCTGATCCAGCGTATAACAGTCCCTTGATGAATTTGCTGTTCACCGGTAACGCCGCTAACAATGCCGGAACAGCCACTTTCCGGACTGTAGCAACCGCCAATACTATCAACCTGGGAAACGTGGCAACCGCCGCACTCAATACTTCGCAACGTTTGTGTCAGGCTGCTGACGTTACCAATGGAATCTGTACAACTACCGGCGTTCAGTTGATTGGTAGAACCGTCAACAATCCATTTGTCTTTCAAGCCTTCCCGCAGTACTCCGGCGGCTTTAACGTCTTTGACAGCAACGACTATTCAAGGTACGACGGATTGCAGTTCATCTTTAAGCGGAGGATAAGCGCTGGATTAGGTTTCCAGGTTGCCTACACCTTGTCGAAGTCGAAAGACAACCGCTCGTGGGATCCATCACTGAGTACGGTTTCCACCGGTTCAGTTCAATCAGCGTCAAGTACTCCGTTTGATTTGAGAGATCGCAGTATTAACTACACCTGGTCCGACTTTGATCGCCGGCACGTATTTCAAGGGACTTACACTTACGATTTGCCATTTGGCAAGGGCATGAGATTCGCTTCGGACGCTTCGGGTGTCCTTCAGCATCTGCTTGGTGGGTGGTCGACCTCCGGCACGATTATCAAACAGTCAGGTAGGCCGTTTACCGTCTATTCTGGTCTAAACACGCTCAGTAACGTTGTGCAATCGACCGCGAATTGCAACGACTGTGATCGACACTTGGGAAGTCTCGTACTCGAGAGCGGCAAAAATTTCTGGTTCGATTCTTCAGATCGTGCGAGGTTTTCAGCTCCACCGCCAGGCTCCATCGGAAACACAGGTAGAAACTTCTTTATAGCTCCTGTTTACTTCCAATGGGACTCATCGCTGAATAAGAAGTTTAGGATAACTGAGCGAGTTGCGTTCGATCTTAGAGTCGATGCCAGGAACGTCTTGAATAAACCGGCGTTTGACAATCCAACTGCGGTTATTAACTCAACCACCTTCGGGCGCATCAACGATACCGTTACAAACAACGCCCGGAGAATTCAGTGGTCCGGACGACTGACTTTCTAGAATTTTATTACTAAGGATTAACCGGTTTGCTGAAACTGTGCTGTCGCCTATTACTGTTCGTGTGGCTTATGGCCGCACCAACAGCAATTATTCGGACAGTGCAATCCAGCAGTCAGTCGGTCGAACCTGCCTACGATCTTGTAATCACGAATGCTCGGGTGATTGATGGCAGTGGCAATCCGTGGTTCCGTGCTGATGTGGCTGTGCGCGCGGGACGAATAGTTCGCATTGGCAGAATCAACGCCAGTAACGCCCGCCAGACAATTGATGCTAAAGGACAGGTTCTCGCCCCTGGGTTTATCGACGTTCACACTCACGTCGAATCGATCTACAACCTTCCAGCAGCTGAAAACTTCATTCGCATGGGCGTCACCTCTTTGGTGACTGGGAACTGTGGTGGGTCTGCAACCGATATCAATGAGTTTCTCGGTCGAATGCAGGCGACTCCAATCGCTGTTAACCTGGCAACCTTAATTGCGCATGGTTCGGTTCGGCGTAAAGTGGTCGGACTTGATGATCGGCCACCCACGCCCGAAGAGCTGAAGCAAATGGAGGCGCTCGTTGACAAAGCAATGCAGGACGGCGCTGTCGGACTTTCCACAGGCTTGATCTATGTACCGGGCACTTATGCCAAGACAGATGAGATCGTAGACCTTGCCAAAGTAGCGGCGCGTTATGGTGGTTTGTATGCGACCCACATGCGCAACGAAGGCGAGAAAGTTGCCGACGCAATTCGTGAGAGTATTCAGATTGGTGAACAGGCCGGCCTTCCGGTAGAGATTTCACATTTCAAAATCAGTAGCAAGAAACTTTGGGGCCAGAGCCCGATGACGCTTGGCCTGGTGCGCGAGGCGAGGTCGCGTGGCTTGATGATTACCGTAGATCAATATGCCTACACGGCAAGCTCAACGTCGCTTGAATCGCGTATGCCTTCCTGGCTCAGAGCAGGTGGACTTGAAGAAGCAAAGAAGCGATTAGTTGACAAGGCTACTCGTGACCGTGTTGTCGCTGATATGAAAGACTCGTTAAAGCGCGGCGGGTTTAAAGACTACGACTTTGCAGTAGTTGCTTCTTACGATACAGACAAATCGTTCAATGGAAAATCCATTGCGCAAATTACCAAACAGGTAAAAAAGAAAGACGATCTTAATAGTCAGATTGATCAAATCATCGAGATGTATCTGGCTGGTGGTGCGTCGATGATCTACCACGGAATGGGTGAGGAAGACGTCAAGCGCATCATGCGGGAGCCTTTTACGATGGTTGCTTCCGACAGCGGTGTGCGTCGAGACGATGAGAGTGTTCCGCATCCAAGAGGCTACGGCAACAACGCTCGCGTACTCGGGTATTACTCGAGAGAATTGAAACTCATTACTCTGGAAGATGCAGTGCGCAAGATGACCTCGCTGCCTGCGCAAACTTTCGGGTTTAGGGACCGTGGTCTGATACGAGAAGGTTTTGCAGCCGACATGGTTATCTTCGATGACAAGACGATCATCGATCGTGCCACTTACGATAAGCCGCATCAATATCCGAACGGCATTGATTGCGTAATCGTAAACGGCGCGGTTGTTTTGTCAGGGAATCAAATAACTACCGAAAGACCGGGCGTAGCATTGCGTGGTCCAGGTTATGCGCGGAATATGGGAACTGAATAGTTCCGCAGTGAGTTTGCTTTATCAGTTTGTTGGTTCGGTGACAGATGGAGGCGCACAGAGATTGCCTGCAAGTAATATGGCACGCGCTCTCAGATCGCCATTCAATTTAATGTCAGAAGATCGTTTACAATTGCTAGCGAAATTCGTGCGCATTCAGCAAATTCGGTTTGGAACGCAGGAGGGAGACCCTAAGACTCCCGCGCTTTCCGTCCAAAAATCTAAACGTCGTCCATAATTCAAAAGATGGCTTTCGCTAACTTGTGTGGCGAAATGCCGCAGTTTCCAACTACGATGAGGATCATCCCCATGAAACGTTATTTCACTCCCAGAATCTTCGTGGCGTTAGCATTAGTCCTTGCACTTTGCGGACTCGCTTATGGCCAGGAAATCACAGGCAATATTACAGGTACGGTGAAGGACTCAGCTGGTGCTTCCGTAAAAGGCGCTACAGTAACCCTCACCGATCAGGAAAAGCAGGTTGTGGTGCGAACCGTCACAACCGGCGAAGATGGTGACTTCAGTATCCCCAATTTGGCAGCCGGTACTTATTCGGTAACTGTCGAGGCTGCCAACTTCAAGAAGACTCTTAAGAACGACATCAAAGTAGACGTCGGTCAACGACGCAGTGTCGATGTGGCGCTTGAAGCGGGAAATATTTCTGAGACAGTCACGGTTAAATCGGATCCAGTAGCTGTCGAGCTTGCAACACCAACCACGTCAACATTGGTTAGCGGAGATCAAGCTCGTGAGCTTTCACTAAATAATCGTAATTGGGTTCAACTCGTTGCGCTTGCCCCCGGTGTAACTAATGACCTTGCCGACCAGGTTTACGTGGGAACCACAAATCCTGACGGTCAGGCCAACACGATTAATATCTCGGTTAATGGTGCGCGCAGTAGTCAAAACACATTCACTGTTGACGGTGCTGACATCACTGACCGTGGTTCGAACATCACTATTCAAGCTTATCCCAGCGTCGACTCGATCGGTGAGTTTCGTGTTTTGCGAAGTTTGTTCCCGGCTGAATCGGGTCGTAGTGGTGGCGGTCAAATCAACGTTATCACGCGCTCTGGTGGAAACGAATTCCACGGCAGTGGTTTTGAATTCATTCGCAATGAAGCATTCAACGCGAACAATTTTCTAATTAACGCTTCGACGGCACCGCCATTCGGTCGCGACGAAAATGGCAAGGCCAAACGGCCACCATTCCATTACAACAACTATGGCTGGACCATCGGCGGCCCGGTTTACTTTCTACGTTTCGGCGAGAATCATCCGGGTGGGAAAGGAATGGTCGACAAAGTTGATCGCACGTTCTTCTTCTTCTCGCAGGAGTTCAGAAGAGACAGGCGCTTTACCTCAGCATCGACTGTGACGGTTCCGGACGCTAACTTACGCCTCGGTATCTTCCCGTTCCCCGTTTGCATTAATCGTCCAGCGCTGGGTGAAAGCAACTGCACTGGTTCGTTCATTTTGCCCGCCAACACTCCAATTCCGGCCGCGATCCGCAGCCCGGCCGCCCAGGCGTATTTGGACGGTATTTACAATAAGTTGCCGCTACCAAACCAGGTAACTGCGACAACCCCTTACAATTTAGTTACTTCTTTGGCGAACAAGGCCGATTTTGATCAGACGATAGTCAAAATCGACCACACTTTCACCAATAACCTTTCGGGCTATTACAGATTCCAGAAAGATAAGATTCCGACAATCGATGCCAACTCGCTTTTCTCGAGCGGCACTGGTC
>JBKPQV010000202.1:0-7124 GCA_046734235.1 Acidobacteriota bacterium | reverse complement strand
TAAGTTCATCACCGGCTTTTACGGAGTGATTGATTTACCTGAACGCACCCTTTCATTCACAAATGCCGGACACAATGCTCCAGTCCTGATCCGCGCGAACGGTGATTGCATCCGCCTCGAAACAGGAGGCAGCGTTCTCGGGGTTTTCGAAGACGCATGCTATTCAGAAGACAAAGTCGCGTTGAGCACCGGAGATCGGTTGCTAATGTTTACGGACGGTTTGACTGAAGCAATGAATGAGCAGGGCGAACAGTTCGGCGATGAACGCCTGTTGTCTCTTTTACGAGAGCACCAGTATCTAGACGCTGCTGAGCTTAAACAAGTTGTGCTCGAGTCAGTGGGGGCGTTCTGCAATTACCTGTTTCAGGATGACGCGACACTGATGGTCATTGCAGTTGAATAAACGCTTACAGTTATGCCTCGACGCCTTTTTCTTCACTGCCATAGCTGAGATCAATGGGAAGTTACTAGCTAATCTTGAAAATTCTCTAATCCTGTCAAAATAATTCCTACCCATCCGGTAAGCTCTCGCTCAAGAATCCCGTATTTGACAGGATAAACAGAATTGACAGGATTGAACAAAGGCTGCTGCTGGGTAACTCTTCTTATGGGTTGTTCAGCCTAGGTATGAACAATCCACCAACTGCGGTTGGTGGTATTTTGGTCTTCACTAACAACGATCTAACTAGTGTTCCATTACTGGAACACTCAATCTCTTTCAGTTATCCAAATCTCACAACGATTCCTTTCGCTAATCCAAATTGCGCAAGTAGTGAAAGCCCGAATTCCGACGAAGCAGTTCCTCATCAGTAACTGAGGAACACTCATTCTTTCACTCACCAGCTGCGGGCACATTCGTTGCTACTTAACCATCTGAGATCGTCGTTGCGATCATCGGTTGTTCCGTAAATGGAACACTAACACTCGCAGCTCTAAAGCCTCCCCAAACATTTCATCAACACAGATGGGAGATTGACATGCAAAGTCTTCGAAAACTTACACAGGCATTGAGCGTGGTGGTCTTTACGCTTGCCTGTCTCTTCCCTGCGCTTGCTCAGGTGACTACCGGAACCGTGCGAGGGGTAATCACCGATCAAAATGGTGCCGCAGTTACAAATGCAAAAGTAACGATTACTAAGAAGTCTACAAAAGGATCTGCCACAACACAGACTTCGAGCTCCGGACAATTTGAGTTTAATAATTTGCTCCTTGGCGACGATTATGAAGTCACGATCGAAGCTACGAATTTCAAAACGCTTACTCTTTCAGATGTGAAAGTGAAGCTCAACCAGGTCACCGATCTTTCCTCGCAGCTCACAGTCGGACAAATCGGCGAAACCGTTACTATTACGTCAGGCGGTGCTGAACTTGTCGACACCACAACAGCCAATCTCTCAAAAGCTTTTAGTGAGCGACAAGTCGTTGAGCTTGCGCAAACAAACGTGGGCGGCGCTTTTGGCGGTGGCGTAAATAATCTCGCTTTGATCGCTCCTAACGTTTCGAGTTCAGGAGGAGCGGGAGTTGGCTCAGGTGGGTCGGTAGGCGGTATGCGCGCACGCAACAACAACTTTATGGTTGATGGTGTAGACAATAACGATAAGTCGGTTACCGGTCCCCAGGTCTACGTGTCGCCAGAAGTTGTAGCTGAATTTTCATTGTTGCAGAACCAGTTTTCAGCTGAGTTTGCGCGATCAAATGGAGGACAGTTTCTGACAGTTACCAAGTCAGGATCAAACGACTTTCACGGGTCGGCATATGGATTCGTTCGCAATCGTTATTTGAATGCTCTCGACACTCGCCAGATTGAGGAAGGTTTTGTTCGGGAAAGGAATATTCCCGGCACTCAATTTCTCCCGCGGTTCGATCTTTTTCGCGGCGGCGGCAACCTTGGAGGACCGGTTTATTTACCGCACTTTGGTGAAGGTGGACCAAAGGTGTGGAGTGGCAAGAACAAACTATTCTTTTTCACTTCATATGAACGACTGCATGTTGGTTTCGGCGCGGCTCCAGCCGGTATCACGGCGCTGACAGCATCGGCCTTAGCGACAGTCGCGGGAACGCCTGGTATTTCAGCTACCAACCTCGAGATTTATCGGCAGTTCGTACCGGTAGCCGCAACGAACAACTCCGGCACGATCAATTTTTGCCGCATTCGTCCCGATGCAAATGGAGTTTGCTCTGCTGCTAATACTCTCCAACTGCCAATTGGAACGATTGAATTGCCTCCGCAACCTCAGTTCAACAAGCAGAATAATTTCGTTCTCAACATGGACTACATTCAAAGCAGCAAGACTCAGCATCACGGCCGTTGGAATCAAACAGACAACTATGCCGTGGGTTTAGCCGGGCTGCCAATTTTTAATGAGCCGGTGCCGAACAAACAACGGTTGTTCTCTTACACCTTGCTGCATCAGTTAACGGCAAAATTGACAAATGAAACGCGTCTCGCATATCGACGTTCCGATGGCTCTTTTCCTGTAACCACGAGTTTCACGTTTCCAGGCCTGGATACAACTTTTCCAAACCTGACGATGGAAGATCTGGGAGTGATCATCGGACCGCCAGGGAATTATCCGCAGACCGGCGTTGAGAACAACTACCAGGTTGTTGACAACATGACCTACATCGCCGGCAATCACTCTTTCAAGTTTGGTGGTGACTTTCGCAAAATCATCGCGCCTCAAACTTTCACCCAACGTTCGCGTGGTGACTACGACTATTCAGAGTCACAGTTCTATTTCTACGATCTCACTCCCGACGTTGTAGCGCAACGCAGTGTGGGTGATGTGGTTTACTACGGTGATCAAAGAATCCTCTATGCGTTTGTGCAGGATGATTGGCGCGTCAGGCCGAATTTCACACTGAATCTCGGGTTGAACTACTCCTATCAGCAGACGCCACATGGGACTAAACTCCAGGCCCTAAATTCGGTCGCATCAGTGCCTGGCTTGATTGAGTTCAACGAACCCAAGGCGCAAACAAAAAACTTCGCGCCTAAAGTAGGTTTTGCCTATTCACCAAACTTCAATGATGGTCTGCTTGGGCGCTTGTTCGGACGAGACGGCACAACCTCGATACGGGCAGGTTTCTCAATGGCTTACGATTACATCTTTGACAATCTCTACCTTCTCTCGCTTCCACCCCAGGCGCAACAAACCATCGACCAAACCGGACCGCCGTATGCTCCGAATTACCTGGGCAATGGTGGTATCCGAAATGTGTTAGCGGCAACGGGAAATGATCCGGCTGCAGCAAGGGCTGCGACGAGTGCCTGGATTGCCGATCAGGATATTCCTTATTCGATAACTTACACCGGAAGTATTCAACGACAATTTGGCAAGGATTATTCGGTGGAAGTTCGCTATCTGGGTACGAGGGGCATTCACTTGTTAACTCAGAATCGCATTAACCGGATAAGCAAGGTCGGAAATGGCTTGTCGGGTCTACCCACCTTCTTGACCGCACCATCACAGTCACAGCTAGACGGATTGACGCTTGATCTTAATCAGATACAAGCACGTTCGAATTTTGAGCCGCGATTCCAAGCTGCGGGATTTACCAATCCTGGGAGTGTGGTTGCTTATCTTTCGAATGGAAACTCAACTTATCACGGGGCGTCAGTCCAGTTGGTAAGGAGACTATCGGAAGGCGTGCAGCTGACGGCCGCATACACGTACAGCCACTTGATCGACGACACGACAGCAGAAGTTAACACCACGGTGCTTAGTCCACGACGTGTGGAAGATTTCTATAACCTGCGAGCGGAACGAGCCGACTCTGCTCTTGATCGCCGTCATCGCTTTGTTACCTCGTTCATCTATGAAACTCCGTTCTGGAAGAACGACAGTAACAAATACGTGAGGGCTTTGGTTGGTGGTTGGAGCTTCTCGGGAACCTACATCGCCGAAGCAGGTGAGGGCGCGACAGTGCTATCAGGCATTGACACGAACCTTAATGGCGATGCTGCCGCCGATCGAACGATCAGAAATCCAAATGGTGTTCGAGGAACGGGCAGTACCGTAACAGCGCTATGTCGAGTTGCGGCATGTGGAACGGCAGCAGCTGGTCCAATTGTCGCTTACCTGGCTGACAATCCGAATGCTGAATACATTCGCGCTGGCTTGGGAGCGATCACGAATTCCGCTCGCAATACTTTGCGATTACCCGGGATTAACAACCTCGATTTCTCCGTGTTCAAAAACTTCCGCATGGGTGAAACCCGTCGCGTTCAGGTGCGCGCCGATTTCTTCAATGTCTTCAATCATCCACAGTACATCCCAGGTTCACCAAATGATGTGCAACCGGTAACGACAACTACGGTGGGTCAAGTCAACACGATCACCGCTGCGACCATCAGTTTGGCGAATCCAGGAGCAGCCACATTCAATCGACCCGACCGGGTCTTTGCCAGCAACCCGCGGGTTATCCAATTAGCCCTGAGGTTCGACTTCTAATTTTTTCTGAAGAAGTTTGATTAGGTTTGGAGGTGACGAACGGATATTCGTCACCTCTCGTTTTTTATGTTGTTACAAGGAGGGAAATACGATGAATTGGAGTGCATACACATTCTTGTACCCAATGGCAGTGCTAGCCCTTGCCTTTAACTCAGCAGCCTTAAAGGCTCAGTCAAACCGAGGCTCACCGAAAGATGCAGTGAGAGAAAGCAATCGGCAAGAACTCGACAACCTCTTATTACGTAAACCAATCTTAACAGCGGAAGACAAGTCGGCTCGTCGGGCAGTACTGCAGCAAATCAACGACGATTTCAAGGCACTTCAAGTACTAAACAACAAGGTAATGAGTGAGGTCACGCGCGCGGGCGAGGTAGACTACAAATCGATCTCGAACTGGATCGCCGAAATTGGTTCCAAAGCTTCCAGGCTAAAAGCAAACATGGTGCTTCCTAAAGTTGAGACTGAAAAGAGCAAAGTAGCGAGCGAAACAATAAATGAGGCAAGACTTAGGAACGATCTTATGGCCTTGGATAAGGTAGTAATGGCGTTCGTCACGAATGAGGTTTTTAAGAGCGACAACGTGATCCAATTGGATCTGGCAACGAAAGCAAGTAAGGATCTGTCAGAGATTATTGAGCAAAGCAGGACATTGAAAAAGGCAGCAGCGTTGTTGGCAAAAAAGTAGCTCTTTGGGGTGTGGTGACCTGGTACCGCTTTGTTACAGTGAGCTTCGTCGATTAGACAGTCGGAAGGGTTTGTGATTGTAAGGTCGCCCTGTGACAAAGCGGTGCCAGGCCACCGCACTCCAGGAGGGTTTAATGAATTGATCAAAAGATTCTTTTTCACTTTAGTGTTAACCCTCTGCGCACACGTCGCCTGTTTTGCACAGGACGCTGCTTCAAAACAGATCTATGCGCTAACAACCGAAGTTGAGCAACAACTCTCCACACAGAAGATTGGAGATGATTTAAGACAGCAGTGTACAAAAGATGTTTCTGATGCTCGTGCTTATCTCAAACTCAACAATCCATATTTAAGTCTCTACACAATCCGCAGCTGTCAGATTGAACTCGCTTCACAGAACTTCGCCGCATCAAAGTCAGACTTAGCGAAAAAAGGTCCCGATGCACTTGAAGAGGAATGGCGACAACTTGGTTCGAGTTTGACGGAACGAGAAAAAAAGATTTCCACACAAGGCGCAAAAAGTCTTCCCGCAGTTGTCGCGGCAATAGCTGATGTTTCGCAGATTCAAGTAAAACAGTATTACCAATCCGGTCGTTTGTTCGCTCTCAATGGCAATATGTCTGAAGGCATTTACTATTTAGGTCGCGCGCCGGCTAATTTAGATTTCGCAGTTTTTTGTCGCAGTCTAAAGTTTCCCGAACCGAAGAAACCCATTGAATTCAGATCGCCTGCGCCCGAACTGACTAAACTTGGCACTGCAGCTTTGCGCACTTACAAGTCGGCCGACGTCACAACACAACAACCTCAATTCAATCGCTTGAATTCGAATTTGAAAATTGCAGAAGAACTAAATAGCGCCTCAAAGTTTGAAGCGGCCCTGTTGAAGTATCTTGAGTCGGAGCTTTACTTTGGCCTCATTATTTCTTCAGCGGAGAAAGAAGACCTGGAACACCTGCGGGGACGAAGTAAAGAGCTGGGTAAGGCGCTGATTTCTAACAAAACGGACAACAGTATCGGTGTGCTCTTCTGGGAGATGGCCGAAAGAGCACTCAATCCTGTTGGTGCGGACCAACCAACGCCAGCCCAACTAAAGCGGGCAGTAGTAATTCTCGATCGTGTGCTCCCCAGTTACGCTGATTACATGAAGGGACTCCAAAAATGAATCGCCGACAATTGGTTTTGGCTATCGGGCTGATCGTTGCTAGTTGCTGCGTCGCATCTGCACAGGACGTCAGGAAAGTAACCGTGACACTGGTCCGTTGGCCCTATACCTGAAGTCTCTCTGATCCAGCAAGTTTGCTGATTAAGGACGTAGTGCAGAATTACGGTGACCGAGTAACGTTTGTGAGTGAAAACTGGGGTGAATCGAAACTAGCTGAGCGATATGGAGTCAAACGCTATCCGGCGGTATTTGTCGACGACATATTGATTGCGTCACCAAACGATTTTGGTGGTTGGGGTGATTCCAAAAATGGCAGGTATGCTCCCTGGAAAGAGAAGGCAAATCACGACAAGTTTCAAAGTGATTTGTCAAAAATGATCGATCTGCTTTTGAAAGGTGAACGAAAGCTTGCTACTGCAGGCCAGACGAAAACCGCAGAGGAAGAGGACATCGCGAAACTGCCTTCATTTAGTGTTCGAGATATCGAAGGCAAACAGATCGAGCTCGCGGGTCTATCAGGTAAGGCTGTTGTGATTGAGTTTTGGGCCACGTGGTGTCCACCCTGTTTGAGCACACTTTCCTGGTTAAGCGAAGTTAAGAGAAAGTCGTCGGACAAAGTGGTAGTGATTGCCCTGGCGATAGAGTCTGAAGAAGAGCAAGTACGTAAATTCGCCAAAGAACTAGGCGGCACAGTCAGTTTTGCGATGGCATCGCCGGAGATGGTTGCACCGTTTGGAACGATGGGAAGTGTTCCGCGAATGTTTGTTTTCGACACGCAGGGAAAGATGGTGGGAATATTTTATGGCGCAACTCCTGACTTGCAT
>JBKPQV010000201.1:0-4762 GCA_046734235.1 Acidobacteriota bacterium | reverse complement strand
GCTTTAACCCCAACCTCGAGTTTGCCCATCTCAGCATAGTTCACGTATGGCGCACTGCCACGGAGGTTCAGACCGGCGACTTTTGCGTTTGCGAGGCGATAATCAACGTCGTGGAAAAGCGGTAGCACAGTGGCAGTGTCCTGGAGAAAGTTTTCATACTTCCGATAGAGTGAAGACCGAACACCCGGACGACTTTCTGTTCTCGCTTCCTCGAGAATCTGATCTCCGTCAGACGAAGTGAAATAGGTGCGATACAAGCCAACTCGAGAGTGAAAAAGACCATAGGTGAAGTCATCAGGATCGTCGTAATCGACATTCCACCGTCCGATAAACAGGTCCTTTCCATTACTGTTCTGAAACGCTTCGAGATACGAAGCCATCGTCGGAGTTACGACTTCGACTTTTACGCCTAGATCTTCCCAAAGTGAGAGCAGACTAGTCATCAGCGCCTTATAGCGATCGAGTAAAAGTGGATGGACTGCAGCCCGGAGTGTGATCTGGCCGTCGATGCCAGCGGCTCGAAGCATAGCGATGGTCTCATCGCGTGTAGGGGTCGGACGTCTTCTGCCTGGATCATGGCCCAGCATTCCCGGTGGTATCAAACAAACCGCCGGCTGGGCAAATCGACCCAGCGTTTGCCAAACGAGATCGTGTGTTCTTACGACGCCTGATAGAGCCTGTCGTAGCACTGTGTTACTGGTAGGCGAATCGGTAGAACAATTAAAGATGACGAAATAAGTGTTCTTGCGCGGTGATTCAACAAAATTGCTCCGCAGGCGTGCGTCGCGGAGAAATTCTTCGAGATCTTGCGGCGACAAATCGCGAGCAAGATCAATTTCACCGGAACGTAGGCCGGCAGAGATCTCTGAAGCAGTTAGTCCTGCTCGAAATTCGACGTCAGCAAGGTGCGCAAGCGAACCTTTCCAATATTGCTCATTGCGCTGAATGACAATATTGTCTGACCGGTACGAAATCATTCGAAAGGGCCCAGTTCCAATCGGAATCCCTTTTGTTGAATCGCCGTTCTCTATCAAGGTGACGCCGATTTTGAAATCAGTTAACAGCGCAGGGTAGACAGGAAGCGCCTCCGATAACTGAATTTCGAGCTTGTATTCTGAAGGCGTCAGAATAGCTAAAAGTTCTTCATCGCTGCTCTTCGCAAATTCTGCCGCTCCGCGTATCGCTGCCAATCCTGGAGGTAGTTCACGGGCTACTCGAATGCTTCGTTCAAGCGAACTTTTCACAGAGCGTGCGGTCATCGGTTCGCCATTTTGAAAACAAACATTCTCGCGTAGGGTGAATGAAACCGATTTGCCACCTTCCGACACTTCCCACTTTTCACACAGTGAGGGAATCAGATTTCCCTCGAGATCGGTAGCGAGCAGAGTCTCAAAAACGTTAGCAAGTATCTCCTGTTCCTCGATCAATTCCATATTGACTGGATCGATCTCGCCTAAAGGAGTCGCCATTCCTACCACGAGTCTTCCACCGTTCGGAATTTCTTTTTGTGGCTCACTCTCTTTTACAGCTGGCGCCAACGAGGTCGCTTCCTCGAGATATTGATTCGCCTGCTCATACTCTCCTCGGAGGTTCGCGAGGGTCGCGGCGAGCTTCAACATATGACTGAGGCTTTCAGTGTCACCTGCGGTCCGTGCGGCTTCCGTAGTCTGGTGGACCAGGCGAGTTGTTTCGACAACTTTTCGTGCTTGCCATGCAGTCTCGGTGGCAAACAGGAGCGCAGAAACTGCTTTTGTCTTCTGGCCCTCTCTCTCAAACACCCGGCCAGAACTTTCAGCTTCTTTTAGCGCGGCGTCGATGTCTCCTGCCATCCGGTGAGCCTGGGCCAATAGCATTCGCGCGTCGCCCTCAAGCTGCGGATCGCCTTCCCACTCTTCATCTAAAAACTCAAGCACGGTCTTTGCGGCACGAGCTGACTCTTCTGGGCTGAAAGCGTCCAGTGCGGTCTTCGACATTCGCAATCCGTATTCGACGGTTTTGTCGGGCACGTCTCCCTGGGAAAAGTGATGCACCAACTGCGGGTAGACACGTTCGAGCCGGCCTCGGTGTCGTTTCTCAATTTCTTCGGCATACTTGCGATGTAACGATCGACGCTTCCTTCTGGTAATGCCTCCGTATAAGACATCTCGAACCACACCGCTTGAGAAAGTGAGCCTATCACCTCTTGACTCCCGTTCTTCTTCCAGAAGTCCTTCCTCTACCAGCTTGTCGATCGCATCTTCGACATCTCGATCACCTGAGAGTGCTTCAAGATCCCGTACGTCAAACGATTTTCCTACTACCGAGGCCAGCGAAAGTATTTCGCGCAGATCTTCAGGCAAACGCTCAATGCGCTTTTCAACCGCCTGCTGAATCGTAGCTGGTAATTCGCCAGCCGAAAGATCTGTACTTGCACCCAAACTCCATGCCCCAGTTTGATCCTTTGCTATACCACCCGAATCAAGAAGCGAACGCACGAGTTCCTTCGTGAAGAAGGGATTGCCTTCAGTACCCTCGAAGAGTTTTTCAACGAGGTTGTCGGCGAGTTTCGGTCCACCGATCAAAGTCTCGAGAAACAGCCGATGTTCGGAGGGTGAGAAAGGTCCTAAAGCGACTGCGGAAAAGCGACGATCGCCACGGAAGGTATCAAGCATGCGAATTAATGGATGATTCTTACCATCAACTTCGCTGGATCGATATGTTCCTACGATCAACGTTGGGGTTGGTCCAAGCCGGCGCACGATGTATTGCAACGCTTCAATTGAAATCTCGGCAGCGTGAAGGTCCTCGAGAAAAAGAATTAACGGCTTGCCCGATGCCAAACGAGTAATAGTGCGCGCTAACAACTCAAAGATTTGAGTGCGATTTTCTGGTCCCTGTGAACCACTAAGCTGAGATAGTTTTGAGTCGCCGGTAGCAGCAGTACGAATTTCACTAATTTCCGTAAGCATCGGGAATAGTGACACGAGATCAGGCGCGACATCAGAAAGATCCAACCGGTTACCTGGTGAGCTAATGGTATCTTTTATTCGAAAGAACTCCTGGATCGCTTCGCAGAATCCCTGGTAGGGAAACGCGCCATCCTGTTCGATTGTTCGTCCATGCAGCACCAGGAGTTTTCTCGCTCGAGCGAGATTCTCAATTTCATCGAGGAGGCGGGTCTTACCAACGCCCGGCTCGCCCGACACGACCACGAATTGGCATTCACCACTGATCGCCACATTGAGTCTCTTTTGTAATTCAGCTTGTTCTTTTTCACGACCAATAAACGGTGATAGCGCCACCCGTGGCATCATCATCGTTTTTGTCATCACGACCGACTTGCCAAGATCGCTCTGGTGCAACCTTGTCTGCGAGCGTCTCAGCGAGTCGGCAACTTCACTGGCTCGCTGTGGTCTTCGCGCAGGTTCCTTCGCAATGCAGCTGAGAATTATCTCCTCGAGATCTTCACTGATGTCGGCACCCATCGTCCGCGGAGATTGTGGAATCTCGTGAACGATGCGGTAGAGAATCGACTGCAATTCACCTGAAAACGGCGGCTCGCCCGTCAAACATTCGTACAAAACTGTACCGAGGGAATAGATGTCGGTTCGATTATCGATCCCGCCAGCCGCAACCTGCTCTGGACTCATGTATGAAAGCGTGCCGGCGATCGTCCCGGTTTTGGTAATTCTGCTTTCGGCAGCGCCGCGCGCCAGACCAAAGTCCATTATTCGTACTCGCAAGCGGGAGCTGTCCTCTCGCACAACCATGATGTTCTCTGGCTTGATGTCCCGGTGACTGACATCGCGGGAATGGCTGTATTCCAGAGCTTCGGCAACCTGGATACCGATGTCGATTACTTCACCGAGAGTGAGTGAGCTATCTCGTTGAAACCAGCGCAGATTTGTACCTTCCACAACAGGCATCACAAAGAATAAAGAACCTTCGTGTTTGCCATAGTCGAAGATCGGAACAACTGCTGGATGATCCATCTGCGCAACGAGCTGAGCTTCGCGCTGAAATCGTTGTTCAGTATCTGGATTGAGAAGCGTGGGAGGAATGAGTTTTATTGCGACATCGCGGTTGAGTAATGGATCCGAGGCGCGATAGACCACGCCCATCCCACCACGACCAAGTTCCGACTTAATGTCGTAGCGATTAGAAAGTTTTTGACCGATCATTTTTATGACCTATGAAAGTCTGGGATTATGTAGAGAGCGCAACTCTGGGCAAAGCTGCATGTGCAGAAAAGTCATTTAAAGCACAGCGGATACGAATGGGCTAATGATAAGCCACGAGAGAGTGAATGTATAGTGAGGACTTCTCAGACACCACCGGCTTTATGCCGTGTGGTACTTCAACTTCACCGCTAGAACAGCACCACAGAAACCTAGTTCTTAGACACCACCGGCTTTATGCCGTGTGGTGTTTCAACTTCCCTGCTAAAAACACGGCCCAAAGAACTGCTCAGACACTACCGGCTTTATGCCTTGTGGTGCTTCAACTTCACCGCTAGAACAGCACCACAGAAACTAGTTCTCAGACACCACCGGATTTATGCCGTGTGGTGCTTCAACTTCACTGCTAGAACAGCACCATAGAAACTAGTCCTGACACCACCGGCTTTATGCCGTGTGGTACTTCAACTTCACAGCTAGAACAGCACCACAGAAACTAGTTCTCAGACACCACCGGCTTTATGCCGTGTGGTGCATCTAGATAAAACACATAACAGATCCAAAGAAACAATTCAAGAAACCACCGGGTCAGTCCCCTGCTGTAA
>JBKPQV010000200.1:0-15113 GCA_046734235.1 Acidobacteriota bacterium | reverse complement strand
GTGCAAGTTGGACTGCTTGCCATTCGACGGTTAATAAAATGCTGTCCCCAAGGCCGACCTTCTTGGTTGCTATTTTTCGCTTAGAGATTGCGCATTGCCAGCTCGACTGCAGGCGTTAGCAGAAGCAGCGAAGGAGCTAACGACTCTTTCAATCATCATCTGTGCAACCTCTTGCAGCGTTGTGAAGGGCGTACAACACGCTTGGATCGATGTCTCGAGTACTTTCATTTTGCGCTCCGAATTACGTTTCTCCGTTCTACTAACATCGGGGATCTGATTTACGTCATCAGGGAATAGTTAGCCCCGCAAGAAATTGCTTCGCGGCAATTTCAAAATCCCCAGTACTGCCACTACCACAAGTCCAAGCGCTGAACCCAGGCCCAACCAAAACCAACTGGTGAGTCCAACGGCGATGAGACCAGCACTGTCCTCAGCTCTCAACCGTTCGCGATTCATCAGATATGCAGTAAGCAAGCCGGCAATTAGATTGATGAGTGACAACATTTCGCGCTTCTCTTTCCAATTACGCGCGACATTGAAGAAGAGCGCCAAGACCATAAAAAGCGGAATCAGCCAAAGACCGTTATGCCCGTCGCGTGCGAGGTCGATTCCACTTAGAGTATCTCGGGACGATCCGCAACTGACTTGCACCCAGGGTAGAAAGAAGCAAATCAAGACAATAAGCGTCATACTAAGTGTCAGTCGTCTGTTCATCTGCTACCCTTCTTCGTTAAATCGTTAAGCGTGTAACTCGGCCCGCGTTTGCAGTAAACGCAAAATGTGACCGCGCGAGACTATTCCTTCAATGTGACTGTTCTGCACGACCGGCAATTGGTTCACGTCTTCCCGACCCATCGTTTCCAGTGCATCGGACAGGCTCGTCTTTGGATTGACTGAGTGCAGTTTGGTAATCGGCAGCATGATGTCGCGCACGTTAAGTGCGGGCCATTTCTCTCGCTCAACATTCTTGATTTCGTGGGTTGTGACCATTCCTATCGGATGATCGTCATCAGTCACGATGAAACAACGACGGCCCGACCGCAATAGACTTGAATCGATAAACTGCTGCAGGTTGGTTTCACCATCCACTTTGGACCAATCATGACTCATTACATCGCTCACGCGCGTGCCACGAAGTTTTTCAACGACCTCGGACTGCGCATAACTTGAACGGGCCGCGTCGAGAAGAAACCAACCAATAAATGTCAGCCATAGTCCGCCAAAGCCGGCGCCATTAAAGAATCTAAAAAGGCCGACAACGATGAACGCAAATGCCACCACCTGACCGATACCTGTCGCAATGCGAGTCGACTGGGATGCATTACCTGTTATCCACCAGAGCACCGCACGAAGAACTCGTCCGCCGTCCAACGGAAAGCCGGGAATCATGTTGAAAAGAGCAAGTGCAATATTGATGACACCCAGCCATCCGAGCATCGCGGACAACGGTGATTGATGCCCCCCAGATGGACTCCATCCAAACCAAGCGCCCACCACCAGTGACGAAACGCCAATTAGCAAACTTGTTATTGGGCCAGCGATGCCTACGAGGAACTCAGTCTTAGCGTCAGAGGCCTCTTTTTCGATCTGCGCCACACCACCCAAAGCAAATAGCGTGATTGAACGAACTGGCAATCCACGCGTCTTAGCTACCGTAGCGTGGGAAAGCTCATGGACCAAAATCGAAGCGAAGAAGAGAAGTGCGGTTAGAAATGCGAGACCCCAAACCAATGATGAGCTCCACTGTCGGTTTGTTTCTGAGTACTGTCCGCCCAAAGAAAGCACAACCAACAATGCAATCAATAGCCAACTATAGTGAAGGCCTATTTGAATCCCGAAGACGCGAAAAAGTTTGATTTGAGCCTTCATAGGTCGAGTTCCTTTTCAGTGGTCCAAACAACCGGACAACCAAGACGTTGTTGCATTCGCATACACCGCAGTCCGAAAACCATTCGGTTTAACCTCAGATGGGTCGGGTCATATGAAGCACAATTACCGATTTTCCCCCTAGGTATGGATGAGCAATGCCTGAGCCAAAGGCACGCACTTTGTCATGTTTCTTGTTTAGAAGGGCATCACTCGATTGTTGCTAGGTAGTGTTGCATCTTATGTGGTTAGCCACTCAGTTGAGGTGGTCAGAAAGAAAGAAAAGAAGAGTAAGTGATTATGACTACTAGAGAAGAACTTAATAAAGCTCAGAATCAAGAAGGCGGTAATACGGATCTAATGCGTGCTGCTCTCGCCGGAGATCTCGATGGAGTAGAACGATGGTTGGGCTCTGGAGCAAATCCAAATGAGACGAACAATGAGGGTCGCACGGCGTTGATGTTTGCTGTGGTGAACAGTAATTATGACTGTGTCGAAGCTTTGTTAGACCATGGTGCTAATATCAACATTCGAGACAAAGATGGCACCACGGCTTTGTCACTAGCGACTTCTGCCGGGGACGAGAAGCTTATTCAAGCATTACTTGCAAGAGGAGCGACCTCTGATGAACAACAAAAGAGTGTTCGTGCTGGCAACGGAAAATGAATCCTCGCCCACCGGAAGACGCAGTTGGAATGAATACCCATTAGAGTAGATGCGTGGGAGACAAAACGAGTTATCGTTTTATCGTCCTAACGAGCCAATATGTTTCGTGGCTGGTGAGTCAGCTTCTGCGCATTCGTTACTCCATTCATGCAAATTGTCCGAGAGGAATTTTGTCCGACAGAAGCGGACACTGTCTTATCCTCGCCGCTAATCACCGGACTTACGTAGATCTGGGACTCCTGATGGTGGCCCTTGGTTACAGCCGATTCCGCGCGCTCGCTCCCATTCGAATACTCGGAACCCAGGACTTTCGAAGTCCAATCCTGACAACACTCAAACCTCTGATCAAAGTCGTCTATAAAGTCGAAGGCGTTATTGTGCTGCCTCCAGAGACGGATCGGGAGCGATCTCTTCCGGAAAAGCTACGAGGAATGCTCATCGCTCTCCATCAGGGTGAGGTTGCTGCGATTTTTCCGGAAGGCGAACTCTGGCGAAAGCAGAGCCCTCCCATCGGCGAATTTGCACCCGGCGTTGTTTATCTTCATCGAAAATCAAATGCGCCGATTGTGCCTATCGGAGTTTGGATGAGTGAGCAGTCCTGGCCGCGACGAAGATATTTCGCTGAGGTCGGAAATCCGGTTACGATCCCTAATGACCTGGACCAGGAGACAGGAGCTGGGTGGCTCCGAGATGTTGTGCTAAGGCTTTACCAACAAGCAGAACGAAGTGGTCGCCAATGAATCGACCTCCTTACTATTCGGACATAGAAACCTGTGTAGAGGAAACGTTGCGCAGGATCGGAAAGCGTATTGTCCTGGGAGCACCACTTGGACTCGGCAAGGCTAACAATCTAATCAATGAGTTTTATCGTCGTGCTGCTAGAGATCCATCCATTGATTTACAAATCTTCACGGCGCTTACGCTTGCCAGGCCACATTGGAACGGCGAACTCGAACGCCGGTTCCTGCAACCTCTAACCGAGCGCCTGTTCAGCGGATATCCAGAGCTGGAGTATTTTGAACCTCTCAAGAAGGGCACTCTTCCTAATAACGTCCGGGTTTCTGAATTCTATTTCCAGCCAGGCAGCTTCCTGGATAGCACACTTGCTCAACGGTATTACATGAGTAGCAACTACACTCACGTTGTCCGTGATGTTCTCAATGCCGGGATAAACGTATTGGCCCAACTGGTCAGCAAAACAGAACAGGACGGGAAGTCACGATATAGTCTGAGTTGCAATTCGGATCTAACCCTTGATGTAGTGCCGCGCGTGCGGGATAGGGAACGACGCGGAGCCAAGTTCGCTCTGCTCGCAGAGGTGAACAATAACCTCCCGTTTATGTATGGCGATGCGGATGTCGGGCCTGAATATTTTGATGGAATAGTTGAAAACACGAACTATTCATTCCCACTTTTTGGGCCACCAAACAGTCCAGTAAGTACTGTTGAATACATGATCGGACTGCACGTAAGCTCTCTGATTCGCGATGGCGGAACCCTGCAGATTGGAATCGGAGCGCTTGAAGATGCGATCACCTATCTACTAAAGCTCCGGCATCAGCGAAACGACCTATATCGGACAGTGTTAACGGAAGCCGGAATTCGGCAAAGGTACGCGGGTGCAATTGAAGCTTTCGGAGGCGATAGACCATTTGAACAAGGTCTTTATGCTTCATCAGAGATGCTCGTCGATGGATTTCTCGAACTCTACCGTTGTGGAATTTTGCGACGCAAGGTTTATCAACATGCTGGGCTTCAGCGCTTACTGAATGAAAACAAAGTAAGCGAGGTGATCTCGACCGCCACACTTTCAACTCTAGTCGAGAACGAAGTTATCTCTTCTTCCTTGTCCTCAGAGGATTTTGGTTTTCTGCAACGCTTCGGGATTCTTAAACCTGAGTTGCGTTATCAAGACGATCAGATTATCACCAGCGACGGAGAGACCATCGCGGCTGATGTGGGGAACGACGATGTTTTGAGAAGGATCAGTTCATCATGTCTCGGACATGTCTTGCAGGGTGGGCATTATCTACATACTTGTTTCTTTCTCGGGCCACGTAGTTTCTACGATTCGTTGCGGAGAATGAGTGCATTGGAGCGCGAACAGTTCTGCATGACGGGAATCTCTTATGTTAACGAGCTCTACCGCGACGAAGAACTCAAACGACTGCAACGCAAAGACGCGAGGTTTGTGAATACTGGTCTAATCGCTACCCTCACTGGCGCGATTGCGTCTGACGGTTTGGAAGATGGGCGCGTCATAAGTGGCGTTGGTGGCCAATATAATTTTGTCGCCATGGCCCACGAACTTGATGGTGGACGGTCGATTATCATGATTCGCAGTACCAAAGAGGAAGACGGACGACTACATTCGAACATTCGCTGGAATTACGGACATGCAACTATCCCGCGGCACCTTCGAGATATTTTGATCACTGAATATGGCATCGCTGACTTGCGAGGACGAAACGATGAAGAGGTAATCAAAGCGACGATGGAAATTGCTGATTCGCGCTTTCAGGAACAACTCCTGGAGCAAGCCAGGGCTGCGGGTAAGATCAGTGAGAGCTATCGCGTTCCTGACTATGCTCGCAACAACTACCCTGAGCGCCTTGAAGAATTGCTCGGTCGCTATAGAGAGCAAGGATTATTCGAGGAGTTTCCGTTTGGAACTGACCTGACCAAGGAAGAGATCACGCTGAAAAAAGCATTGGAGAAGCTAAAGGAAACTATTCAACGGAAGAAGGTGCCGAGTGTAACGGAGATTCTCAAGGCCATTTCCATTCCTGATACTGCTCATGTGTACCTTGAGCGGATGGCACTGGATCGTCCCAACGGTCTTAAGGAGAAGTTGCTGCAACGATCGCTCGTTTATGCCCTGGCATCGATCGGAGCAATCTAGACTCACTTAAGGCGTCTTGATTGCAAAACTTTTTTTCAATACATCGACAATCGCATTCGCGTAAAGAGTTGCACCCTTTTTGTTTGGATGGCCCACTGCTGCATAACGACACAATAATAGTAGCTTCTTCCGTTCGCGCTTTTGCTCGACTGACTCGGATGAAGGTTCCTTATAAAAGACCTCGCAGCTTAGCTTCCTTTGTCCGCGCACTTCGTCGTTTGTCGGTAACTTAGTCTTTCCCAGCGACAAAAAGAGTAGCATCATTCTAAAAGGCGACCGGTTGAATCCCCACAGCCGCGTTTCTTTCGTCGCGAAAGAGTATTCAGGTAGAAAGTCGATTTTGACGAAAACTACGCGCTCAGTACCGAGTTCTGAGTTGATCTTTTGAACAGCTTCGCAGAGCGACTTATCAGAGGCTCTATACCATTCTCGAGAGTTTGCTGCGAGCCTTTCGAAAATCTGTCTCGAATGCAGTTTCGGAGCGCCTGGGTTCGTGGTCTTTAAGAGACTTCGCGCCAAGGCTCGCGTGACAGAATCATCGGGAGTGACCGCGGAGAAAAATGGATAGTAACCGATTACAATCACCTGGGCAGATGGAAAAGCATTAGTGACTTTGCGAAGTAGACTCTCCATCAGCGGTTTACATTTCAGCTCCGTCATACGATTCAGCTCTTCACTATTAGCGGCATTCAAGAAATTGTTCGTGCCGACATCATTGCCACAACCGCTGAGTAACACGAGATCAACGAGTGAGCCATCGGAGTAATAGCGGAGAGCGTTATCTACTTCCTCATTGATACTAGGGAAGCCGAGGTTTATTTCTGCATCGTTCGGAAGCTTCATTTCTCTGGTTGGACCACCGTCGATCACTGCACCCGAATGGGCCTCGACTCTTTCGATAACCTGCCTTCCTGTTTGTCTCTCCAACCAAAGCTTTACCTGATACCAGGCCTTATGCTCCTTCTTTAGTCCCTGGCCCCAGGTTATTGAATCACCCAACACAAGCATGTGGTAAGGCTTGGTACCCGAGGCAGGCGAGATTGAAGGTGGCTGTTGACATACGGCCGGGACTGCAATAAAGAGAACTAACAGCGTAGCGTTTCTCTTGAGAGTCTTCATCCTGATATGCGTCACGAATCATGAGATGTTAGAGCGCTCTGTACTGCTTCAGCCAAAGTCGGATGGATATGAACCGCGTTAGTAATAACTGTTATGGCGGCGGCCTCGTACAAATTACGCTGTATTTCGGCTGAGCGGAAGCAAAAGATCCCTGTTTTCGGAATTAGCCGCAGCTATGGTTCGTAATCAAACGCCTCGACGACGTGACTGTATCCGAATACAACAGCAGTACGTTTGTAGAAATCTCCACGAGCCGCTATAAGTACCGCATGGTTGCTCACGACTTACATAGGCTAGCGACTGTACTAAGGAGTCATCGCGACGAAATTCTGTCTGAATGGCGAAATGAAGTTCGCAAGTTGCCAGGCGCACAACACCTTGACGCCCCGACAATAAATGACGAGGTACCTTTGCTTCTCGATAATTTGCTTGAACAACTCGATCGAGGTTCGGAGACAGTTAGTACTGAAGCAACCAGCGCTTCTGCCGAACACGGCTTGTTACGGTGGCAAACTGGATTCGATGTCATTGAGGTCGTCACTGAGTACAACATCTTGAGGCGTTGTCTCCAAGAGTTTACTGATCGAAACGGTTTGGTCCTCAGCGGCACAGCAGCTCGAATCGTGAATTTAGTTTTCGAAGAGGTTGTGGGTCGGGCGGTGAAGGCGTTTGAGACAATGATGACGATTGAATTGAGGCAACATCATCAAGAACACATCGCGTTTATTGTGCATGATCTGCGAACTCCATTAGAGGCAATGTCACTTGCCACTACTCTGTTAGATCGTACGCTGCGAGGAGATGCGAGAAAAGGCGCAGTTGAGTCGGCGCTTTCGGTGCTTCGTTCCAATATAGATCGCCTCGACGAACGAGTCAGATTCTCTCTACAAGGTACGAAGGGAATTCACCACGCCTTCGACACGCAATTCAGCTCACTTAATTTAAGACAATCTGTTGAGGAGATGATTCGTGACTTAAATCCAATAGCAGAACTCTGTCAAACGAAAATAATAAACGATGTCGCCGCTACCATTGAAGTTTATAGTGATTCGCGCTTGTTGAGTCAGTTACTTCAGAATCTTCTTTCAAACGCTCTAAAGTTCACACCTGAGGGGACGATCACCTTTGGCGCACGAGAAGAGGACGATCGATCAATTACCTGCTGGGTTCAAGATACGGGAAAAGGTATCGATCCTGACGTTATTGACAAAGTGTTTGACAGGTTCGAAACGGCTGGATCGGAAACCCACAGGGGTATTGGACTCGGGCTGGCAATCGTGAAAGAAGTAGTTGAATTACATAAAGGAACCATCACTGTGAGCAGTCAATTAGGCGAAGGTTCGACGTTCAGTTTCAAAATCCCTGGGCCACCGATACATTGAGTGTTCCAGTAAAGTTCTAATACTATCTTCCAAAAAGCTAAAAGATACCGGCTTAGTTAGTACGGCATTACAGCCTGCCGCAACTGCCATTTCATAAACTTCCTCTCGTTCACGTGCGGTAATCATGATTACCGGAATGCCTGCCAGTTCTTGGCTCAGGTTTCTAATGCATCTGGTGAGAGTAATTCCATCGATGTCTGGAAGATTGAAGTCAGTCAAAACCAGGTCTGGCTTCTCGCGGATAGCCAACTGCAATGCGTCTCTACCACTGCCCACCGCCAAAACTCGATAGTCAAGAGCCTCAAGTAACATCCCAATCATCTTGCGCGAATCATGGTAGTCTTCCACGATCAGAATAGTTTGTTTTTGCTGACCGGACATTAAGGCCTCTCCCATTCGCTTCCGAATGCCGACGTGCAGGCGACAAGAACACAAACACTAGAACGATGAAAGGAGAAGAATCGAAGCCGCGAATTGGCCAGCCGTCGTCTGATCAACCGAACGCGCATCGCCAGTCGCTGGGATTTACGCTTCTCCAATCGTGGTTTAACTTCACGTGATCCAGTAGGTCCGTCTGATTTGTTTTTGTCTGTAGTCACCGCACTTTACTTTCCAGCCCCTTTTCGAACTACGCATCTCAGGACCTCTTACAGTTTGCTCAACAGGTATATGTACCGATCAACTCGAGGGAATATTCCCGAGCATGCGAGTTGGTGACAAAATGAATCGACTAGTGATGTTCAAAGCCCGCCAATGCGGTGACTGAATCACTGCAACTCTTTGTTGTGCAATTCAAGATAAATGGGAATGGTGTGTAGGAGTCCCACGGGTGGGTCTGGTCAGATTGCTCTTTCGAGCCATCCACGCGTCTATTGAACATCTTCCTGGACCACTAAGGAACACAAAAAGAGAACAGGCAAGCTGAGCGTATTCTGAGCGTATTTCATGAAGCACGGCCCACACGCCGATCTGTGGGGGTACCGGAGGAAGGGCCAATGGATAGGTTCCCCGCAATAGCGAAATCTTTGTTGATAGCATTGCGACCAACATTTCGATTACAAAGAGAAGTGACACCGGCCGGGACAAGAATCCAAGGATCAAGAATATGCCTCCAATGATTTCCAGCCATGCGATGCTAGTCGAAATAAGGTTCGGGTTCGGAAAGCCGAGTTTCGCAAAACGTCCAGCTCCCTGGTTTGCGAAGTAGAACTTAATTAAGCCTTCCCAAAAAAACACTGACCCAGCCATCAATCTCAACAGTATTGTGGTCGCCGGGCCATCAACCGGCGGTCGTAAGAACGAATGAAGGAGTTTGCTCATCTCATGTTTCCTCACAGTTGGTCTCACGGTATAGACTGACCAAACTCGCGCAATATTCCCGTGATGTGAAATGTCTAATATTTCCGAATAATAATTCCGCCAAATTGATCTGAGTGGGGAATAAAACCTGTGGCTGGTCAGTATTAACAGTAGATCGCGGATTGTAATCAGGAACTGATTGCGAACGCAGGAAAACTCACCAGTTTCGACAAGGCCTGTAATAAATAGAATTATCTGAAGTTACGCTCCGAGTGCATCAGTCTAGCCGGAGGTTCTAAGTTGAGTTGTCTAAGAGAACGAGGAGACATTCAGAGCTATGTTGATGGCGAGCTGAATGAGCTTCAAATCTCAGAGATAAGGCATCACCTTGATCGCTGCGAAGAATGTTGGTCTGACTATATTAGTGAAATCACGCTGCGTTCAGTCTTTAGGGATATGTCGCTGTATGAACACGCTCCAGAAGGTCTTGAGCAACGTATTCGCTTATCACTGAAAAAAGAGGATCGAGGTGATGTGCCTCTCGCCACGCCAACAGACGACGAAACGGTCGGCCTCGACTAGCTGATAACCGTTTGGGGAAGGAAGCGAGTGGATTTTCGAGAAATCATTGAATGCACAAATCTGCATGTTCTTTATTTCCATAACTCGCGATGATTTGTTTAAGCCGTCCACGAGCGCGCGCCAGGCGCGACATCACTGTACCGACGGGTATCTTTACTACGTCTGCAATTTGCTTGTACGACAGTTCTTCAAATTCTCTGAGCACAATTACTTCACGAAACTCATCGGGTAAGCTCTTCAATGCCCGTCTGAGCATCTGAGTGTCCGCTTCTCTGATTAGCAACATCTCTGGATCCAAATCATCCGAAGGTTGCAGGTATATCTCATCATCGAAGTCGGCTTTCCTCTCAAGCATTCGATTCTGTCGAAACCAGGTGTAATAGGTATTCCGCACAATTGCTAATATCCAGGGACGAGCGTCACCACCTTGAAAACTGGCGAAGTGCCTTAAAGCACGTAAGTACGCTTCCTGCAACACATCTTCAGCATCTTTCTCGTTCCTGGTAAACCACCGAGCAAGATTATATGCCGCGTCGAGATGCGGTATTGCGACCTCCTCAAAACCTCGAAGGGTGGCTGACATTTCAGTTCTCCTTTTTTGGTTTATGCGTTTGGCGCATGTTGCTCTCGATAAATTTATCGGTCCTGGACATCCATGCACTTCCTGATCTGCTCAGCCACAAATAGCGGAGCATTTTCATAACGAGCTCCACGGTCAATCAAACTTTTTAGGAGCGCGATCCCCTCGCAGTCGATGAAACAGACGTTTCTCAAATCCACATTCACCCTCAGCCCTTCGTCGAGCATTGAACTAGCAGTGTCTCGAAGTAGCTCGACCCACCGACCTGCAAGCCGGCCATCCAACTGCAACGTAATTCCCTGTGCCGTTAAAACAGCAAGTGTTATCTTCAGCATTCACTTGTACTCTTCTGGAAACTTCTTGCGAGTCCTTCTAATTGCCCAATGCGTGTACGGCGCAATTGAAGCGTT
This sequence comes from Acidobacteriota bacterium, assembly GCA_046734235.1. Classification (GTDB taxonomy): domain Bacteria; phylum Acidobacteriota; class Blastocatellia; order Pyrinomonadales; family Pyrinomonadaceae; genus PSRF01. Next base: position 4,307 of record JBKPQV010000200.1, on the reverse strand, counting down.
ACAAGCAAGACCAGCGTCAGGGAGATAAAACATGACGATCTCTGTGCAAGGTCTTGCTCTAACGTTCTTAGCGACGTTCAGCGCGTTATATTTCAACGCCCCTTGATTGGTTGATGACCTACAAGGCACCGCGTTCACGATCAGAAGTTGGTGTCCTTATGGAAGCGGATGCGGCTCGCCGTAGATAAAGTCATCCATCATCACGACGTCATGCTTGGCATCATCGTCCGGACCAGGCGCTACGTTACCCGCGGTTATCTGCACACTGGCGATACGCGGGTCGTTAAACTTAATAGCGAAGAACGAGAATCCGCCGTGTCCGGGTGAAGCAGGGACAAAACTGCTGAATAACAGGCTGCCGTCGGCACCGAAAAATTCAAGCAACGTGCTCTCTCCGCGGTTGCCGTGTTTTTTACCCGGGCCGCTGCCATCAGGTTGGTCCACATCTGTGAATACTGCACCAAAGCCACTGACTACTGCCGGAAGATTTCCATTCGAGCCGGGCAGAAAGAAGAATGTGTTGGTGATATTGCTTCCCACCGGAGTGAACAAACGCAAAGGACTGAAGACCTTAAATTCTGTGGCGTAGGTCGGATTGTTGAAAAGCCCTACTAGACCTCCTTGCGGCCCACCTGATGGAGGAGCCTGGGAGAGTCCGATACCAGGCGTGGTGAACTGAGCGCCTCGGGTATTCAGAAATGTGTTGAAAGGAGTGACCGGGGGTGTAGTTACGTCAGTGGGAGTGGCTCCATCCCAATTGATTTCACGACGACCCTTGTCTAACGGCGCCGTCGCGTTGCCGTTTACCGGATCTCCCAACGCATTACGGAATGCAGTAACTGCACTTTGAATTGAAGCGGCGTCTGGTCCAGCTGCCTGGAACACAGTTGGGGCAACAAAATCGCTGGTGGTGTTTTCTTGAACATCGATGGCAGCTGAGGTTGAGTCAATGCTCGTGCCGAGCGGCTCCTGGCCCTTGGTTTGCGCGGACAAGACTGAAAGAATGATGGCTAGACCACAAGCGACTGCCCACCAAATAATATTGGGTTTCCGCAGGACCCCCTGCTTAGTGATTCCGCCAAAAAGATAATTCTCCAACTTGATCATCCTAAATCTCCTTTTCTGGTCTAAAAGCAATTTCATAGGAAGGCTGCTTATAACCTCCTGGTTCGGCCACGCGTCTGGTAACCTTTCCCATACTCATCTGTACCTGTAGAAATTCGTCGCTACTTGGACCAGTGCAGAATGTGTGCCGTAAGAAGATTGGCTGATCTGAACTTTTGCTTGCCGACGTGAAGTGCTGGAGATGTAAGGACTTGCGTTAAGAGAGGGTTTGCAAAGATCGCGGAGAATCAAACTCAGCGATTTGTTTCTACGATATTTGGTGGTTTAGAGCTTAGCTCGGTCCAGGTGGGCTACGAAATGCGGTGGGCTGATCGCTTGATTCCCAATTTCTCCATCCGATGCCTCAACGTGTTCGGATGCATGCCAAGAGTCTTCGCTGCACCATTCGCGCCCTCTATCACTCCGTGAGTTTCTTCAAGCACGGTTAGGATGTGGGCCCGTTCAACCTCTTGCAACGTCTTGTGCGGCGATGGCTTCACAAGGTGGAGCGCTCCGGGAGACTTATCTTTTAACTCTGGAAGAGCTGAAGACCCTAGAGCGCCGATTATATCGCTTTCGAGGTCAAGTATTGGTTCGGTAGCGAGAATCAATGCTCGCTCGATAAAGTTTTGCAACTCACGTATGTTGCCGGGCCATGAGTAATTCGTGAGTTTGGCAGTCGTCGCAGCTGTGATGCCATCGATTTTCTTTCCCAGGTTTCGCGCGTACCTGGATAAAAAGTACATCGCAAGTTGAGGAATGTCCGAGGGCCGCTCACGCAACGGTGGCACCTCAAGTGGGAAGACATTCAATCTGTAATAAAGATCGGAGCGGAAAGTTCCTTCGTTAATTGATTCTTCAAGGTTCCGATTTGTGGCGCAGATGATCCTGACGTCGACTCGAATTGATCGACTGCTACCCACCGGCTCGAACTCGCGTTCCTGAAGCACGCGCAGCAACTTAACCTGAGTTTCCAATGGCAACTCGCCGACTTCATCAAGGAAGATTGTGCCGCCATCGGCAAGTTCGAAACGCCCGATTCTTCGCTCGAACGCGCCGGTGAAAGCGCCCTTCACATGGCCGAATAGCTCACTCTCGACCAGGCCTGCGGAAATTGCGCTGCAATTCACCTTCACTAAAGGACGATCCTTACGATTGCTCCGGTCGTGAATGGCTCGTGCGATTAACTCCTTACCAGTGCCCGTTTCGCCAAAGATCAGCACACTAGAGTTGGTAGGAGCTACCTGATCAACCCGGCGCAGGAGCGCTAGAAGAGCCGGGCTGCTGCCAACAATCTCTTCAAAATTGTGAACCGTCCGGATCTCTTCCTGAAGATACACGTTCTCTTTTTCGAGCCTTGCTTTCAAAGCGGCTATCTCTTCATACGATTTCATGTTCGCGACTGCCAATGCTACCTGGTTGGCGACTTCTCGCAGCAACTCGGCATCTTCTTGTGTATATCGGTTCCTCGCCTCACTCCACACCGTGAAAGTTCCGAGACTTGCACCCATTGCCACTAGTGGAACAACGCAATACGACTTAATGCCTTCGGCGACAAGACGCTCCTCGCCTGGCGACTTCTTTTCACGTTCAAGGTCGCCTCGCATAACGACTTCCTGATGCTCCAGAACCCACGCTGAAATGCGTGTTTCCTGCAGATCGTATTCTTTTCCAAGACGGAAGAATTCCGATTCCTCAGCGCCGCTCATCGAGAGAAGTTTCAGCGTTTTCGATTCTGGTTGGTACAGAAGAAAAGCAGCGCGGTCGAATGGAACGACCCGTCGAATAGCCTCATAAGCAGAGGAGAAGAGTGCTTCCTGTGTGAGGTTATTGATGATCGCGTTGTTAATTTCGAGCAGGGTGCGCTTCCGCTGCTCACTCGCACGAAGAACCTCTTCAGCTTTTCGTCGTTCACTGATATCTAAGAAAGTCACCACAGCGCCAACGGTTGCACCTTCACGAACGAGCGGGTGGGACCAATACTCGACTGGAAAAGACGTGCCGTCTTTTTTCCAAAAAATGTCGTTATCAATATGAACGCCACGGTTTTCAAGAAAGCCTATAAAAATAGGACACTCTTCGATAGGAAAGGCGGTGCCATCCTTTCGAGTGTGATGTTCAAGCGCGTGCATATTCTTTCCGAGCAACTCTCGTGGATCGTCATAACCGAGCAACTTAGCTGCAGCCGGATTACTAAACAAACACGTGCCATGCGAATCACATCCAAAGATCCCTTCAGAGGCTGAATCGAGGATCAGGCGAGCCCGCTCTTCGCTTAGCTGCAGCGCTTTTTCGGCTTTTTTCCGTTCAGTGATGTCTTCTGACAAAGCCAATAGAAAGGGCTGCGTGCTTTCCGTGCTGGCCACCAGGGACACGTTATTCCTTACCCAGACAAGGCTGCCGTCTTTGTGACGGCACTCTTTTTCAATTTGAAACTGATCCCGTTTTCCTTCCACCAGTTCTGTAACCAAAGCCCAATTGGCTTCACGATAATCTTCATGAGTAATCTCGAGGAATGAAAGCCCTTGGAATTCGCTCTCACTGTAGCCGAGCATTTTTTCGTAGGTGGAATTTGTTGCCAGAATGTGGCCACTTACATCGGCAATCGCGACGCCGATAGCGGAGTTCTCAAAAACAGTTCGCCATCGCAAAGCTTCGGTGCTTTCTTGATTTGCGACACCTTCGGAAGTAGATTCCGCTTGCAACCTGGTTGGGCCAACGCTCCGCATATAGTTCGTGGGATTTACTCTAAGTGTGGTGGAGTTTGTTTCACTCGGGAGGGGAAGTCAAGAGACCAACCTCCGGACCTCGGAGAGCCAGACCCAGCCCCTCGCGTCTTTGATTCTCTGTCCACCACCATAAGTAAGGAGTTGAGACACTTTTGAGCTACGCTGACCGATCAATGAGGCTGGTGGCGCCCCGCTCACCAGCCTCGTTCGCCCCCCTTGATATCCTCTGCTTTCTATACCTAACAGGCCGCCAGGATATTCCCGAAGAGCCGGTAGATTATTACTCGGGGGTTTTTGATCCCGATCCAACGGTCAGGATCTTGTCCCTATAGATTATTGCAAAGAGTTTCCGGGCCAACTCGTAGTCGATCGCTTTGAGCAAGGTGTACTGTTGCAACGCCAATGCTCGTTCACCACGCCGGAGGTAAAGGATTGCCAGGTTGTTATGAGCCTCAGCGAAATCCGGTTTCAGAA
>JBKPQV010000199.1:0-6200 GCA_046734235.1 Acidobacteriota bacterium | reverse complement strand
GAGCGAGGCTTTGCGAGCGGAACCCTAGAGGTTAAGTGAAATAAGAAAAGGATGCCCCCGCGACGCGGGTCGAGATAGTGTCAAGTGACCACCAAGTCTCTCGCCCGCTTTGCGGGCGAATTTATATCCATGACTATCGATCCTGGGGCTCCGCTCGCAAAGCCTCGCTCCACCCCAGGCTTTATGCTTTAGCCTGCTCCGCAGGCAAAGAAGAGATGCCTTGTCGTTTTGGGCCACTACTCGAAGATGGGCACAATGCAATACAGATCTGGTCTAATCCTCCTGGCTCTAATTATCTTTACCGTCGTCATTCAATTCTCTTCACTCCGCAGTAACCCGCCTGGCTTCTTCATTGACGAATCATCAATTGCTTACAACGCATATAACATTTCAACAACCGGTAAGGATGAGCATGGTGAATCGTGGCCACTATACTTCCGTGCCTTCGGTGAGTTTAAGAATCCTGTTTATATTTACCTGCTTGCTGGTGTGTTTCGCGTAGCAGGCCCAGGCATTCTTTCTGCGCGTAGTTTGAGTGCATTCGCTGGCCTGTTGACAGCAATCTTACTGGGCCTGCTGGCTTACAAAATCACCAGCAATCGAGCAGCTTCACTCGCATTTGCGGTTCTCTGCTTGCTTACTCCCTGGCTCTTTGAACTCAGTAGATTGGTAATGGAAGTTGCGTTGTATCCATTGGCCATCGCGTTGTTCCTGCTCGCGGTGTGGAACGCAGCAAATAGAACTACATGGGGAATCAGACAAATTTCGGCTCTTGCTTCCACTCTAGCGCTGCTCACTTATACCTACTCAATTGGCAGACTGCTAGCTCCACTGCTTGCGGTCGGCCTGATCATTTTTGTCACGCGGCGCCGGTTGGCTGGTTTCATTTTGACGTGGGTAGTTTACTTCGTAACGTTAATTCCAATACTAGTCTTTAACCAAAATCATCCATCGGCTTTACTTGGTCGATTCAAGTTTGTCAGCTACATCTCGTCTGACGTTTCAGCTATCACGATCGTCAAAGAGTTTGTGAGCCATTACGGCTCCAATCTAAATCCCTGGCGACTATTTATCTCCGAATCTTCGCGTGTCAGCGAGATTCTTCATATACCGGGGCCACCCGCAATGCTCACGGTCACGTTGTTGTTGCTTGTGTTTAGCGTTGTCTTGCTGATTCGATTGCGAGAGGTGAATGCCTGGTGGTGCTTCGTAACTTATGGACTGATGGTTTCAGTGGTGCCCGCTGCCTTAACTATTGATAGTTTTCACATGCTGCGGCTTGCCCCGGTTCCGGTGTTCCTTTTGACGCTGACCATCCCCGCGATCAAATGGCTAAGTGAAGAAAAAACCAGGCTCGCTTTCTTAATGGCGGCGATACTTCTAATGACTGTACAAGGAATGTTTTTTCAATGGCGTTACCACCAAAGCGTCACATCACCTCGCCGGCTGCATACGTTTGACGCCGATTATCCGGGAAAGATTCTTCCCACAGCTTTAGCTAGAGCCGACGAGCAACCCATTTATCTTGCGGACAACAGTGCACGGCCTGCTTACATTCAAGCCTACTGGTATGCGCTCCTGCAACACATTCCACTTCGCAAGTTTACGAATTTGGGTTTCGACAAATCACCACCCGAGGGTGCAGTTGTGATCACAACTGAAGAGCGCTGTTCAGGGTGTCAGGTTTTAGCTAAGAGTGCACCCTACACAACGTACATCGCGCCGCTTCCACCACAAAATCTAAAACCTCTTACTGATGAGGGAATGAAAGCTGAGTTGAATGTGGCTACTCCACCCGCGCAGTTACGTTCCGGACAACAGGTAATGGTGAGTGTTGCAGTTAGAAATGCGAGTCCATCGATCTGGCCTGCCGGTGATCGGAGTAATTCGCCGTTTCGGGTTTCAGTTGGCAACCATTGGTTGGACCAGAATGGCAACATCGTTGTGAACGACGACGGCAGGGCCTTCCTGCAAAGCGATCTTGGACCAGGCGATAGTACAAATATTTCTTTGATGATCAATGCACCAAGACGCGCGGGAAGATATCTACTTGAAGTCGATCTGTTACAGGAAGGTGTTTCGTGGTTTGGATTAAAGGGTTCGAAGACGTGGCGTGGTGAAGTGATCGTCAACTGATTTTCTCTGCGTCTCTGTGTTCTCTGCGACTCTGCGTTTTAAACTAACGTTTGATTCTCACAAATCCGGCTCAAACACAGAGACACAGAGAACACAGAGACACAGAGACACAGAGACACAGAGAAGACTCTCATGGTCCAAAGCGCTGCCGGTATTCGATCGCTGAGATAAACGCCTTCACCATCTCAGCTTGAATAAAATTCCCATTGAATTGGTTCAACTTGGTCAACCAGAAATTGTAACCATCAAAATTAAGATCGGGCGCATCGTTTGGATTCCGGCGGAGATAACCAAAGTACTGCATCAACACAAATGCCCTGCTCCGCTCTGCGGTACGCAAGTCAGCATCTTCCGCTACGGCCCGCAAAGTAGCCGCGCGCAAAGTTTGATCTGACGGATTCACATTGAGCGCTGCTACTAAACTCGACTTCTCCGCCGGAGACAACACACTTCCAGCATTTGTGTCCAGCTTTGTCACAAACTGATCTGCGCTCATCCCATTTGGAAACGCAGCCTGAAAATCGAGTCGTTGGACAAATGCCAGTGCAAACGCCTGCTTGTTCGCTTCCAACTGAGCCTCCCAACCAGGCGCACCAACCTGCAGACCTTTGCTGATCTCCTGACTATCGCGCAAGAAATCTAAAAACTTGACCGGCACAGGGACACCAGGAGGCACAGACAAATTGCCGAAACTACTCTTGTAGAGTCGGTAAACAAGGTAACCAGTTTCCTGGAATTCAATCGATAGAAAGAATGCGGCCGAAACATTTATACGCTTCAACTCGATGCAGCCAGAATTCGACCCACATGAGGTGATCTCACTTGTCCAAAATGCCAACCCGCTCGGATCTGGTTCACGGTTCAGAAAATCGAGATAGTGCTGCCGGACAAAGAACCCCGCGGCATCCATCGGATTGCTTCCATTGACTGCATCGTTGTCGTTAATCGTAATCGTAGCGACGACGGGCGAATTGAGCGTCGCGGCAGACGGATCACTCAAAGCGAGATTGAATGTTTCAACTCCTTCAGCGTATCCATCGTCAATCAATAAAATAGAAAAAGTCTTCGACGATTCACCTGGAGCGAAGTTGAGTTTCCCGGTCTTTGTTATGTAGTCGCACAATGCTGACGCTTTGCCATTGGCAACATTACACATTGTTGAACCCGCAGCGTCATTGGTTGTGTAGTTGATGCTCGAGTTGATGGATGTGTCGCCAGTGCGAGTGACTGTAATGTCTATTTTGGCGTCGCCTTCCGAAGCCGTATAAGTAGACTGATTCAACTGAATGTTGGGCGCAATGGAAATTGTGAATGAGGCGGACCTGGTTCCACTGGGCGTCCAACCATCTTTAAAAGCCCGGGCCTTCAGCGTCACGCTTTGACCAACTGGCACAGCTGCGCCAGACAAAATTTCTGGATCATTTTCTGTGGGATCGCTGCCGTTCGTTGTGTAGTGAATGCTGACGCCTCCAGAGATCGTACTCATTGGAGTTGGATTAAAGTATGAATCCAACGATCCATCACCGATCTGACCGAACTCGTTCCTGCCCCAAAGGAACAGTGTTCCATCAGAACGGAGAGCAGTTGAGTATTCGCGACCAACAGCAATTGCTGTGATATTGCTCAAACCAGGAATTTGGAAAGGAGTGAAGTGGTTGAATTGTGTGCCGTCTCCAAGTTTGCCATTTACGTTGGAGCCCCAGCCCCAAACAGTGCCATCAGACTTTAGTGCTATGCAATGATCTCCTCCCGGAGCGATGGCAACAACATTAGAAATAGGCACCTGCTGTGGCAACGTACTGACAGACTCGAGTGGTGCGCCAGTTCCCAATCGGCCGTTTAAGTTCCAGCCCCACGTCCAAACGGTTCCATTCGATTTAAGAGCAACGCTACTCCCGGCTGATACGACTCCGCTCAGATTTAGAACTTGAACAGGCGTCCAACTATCGGCGTGGTTGCCGATGCCTAATTGTCCAACATCATTCTTTCCCCAACCCCAGACTGTGCCATCGCCCTTAACGACAAAATTCATCGACTCGGCAGCTTTCGAAATTCCAGAGAGACCAGCGACCTGCACGGGAGTCATGCGAGAAATTGAATCGCCAGGACCAGTGAGCAGACCAAACCCCCAACGCCAAACGGTACCGTCACTCTTAACTGCCAGACTGCCGGAACCCTTGGCGGCAATACTTATGACGCCATTTATTCCTGGGACTTGCTTGGGTATGAAGCCGAGGCCATTGGTTGTGTAACCAAGTTCGCCCCACTCGTTTCCACCCCACGTCCAAACCGTGCCGTCGCTCTTCAACCCGATGTTGTGTGTTTCGTCAGCAACGATTGATGTCCAACCGTCAAAGCCAACAACGGGAACGGGGATCTTTACGTCTTGCTTAAGGGGATCGGGATGCGGTTGGCCCGCGTCAAAACCTAATTGTCCCTGATGGTTGTTTCCCCAGCCCCACATGGAGCCGTCAGTCAGCTTCGCCACTACGTGTTGACCGCCCGCAAGATAGGAAGTTATGAGCCGGTCACCAATGTTCTGGTGAATGACAACGTTTTGTGTTCCCACGAAGGTACCGCCGTCAGGGCTAAAGGTTGGCGTGTCTAGCGCGCCGACTGGTAGTGGATCAGGAGTTTGCTGACTAACCTCGTAGGGAAACTTTCTCGAACCTGGAAAATCGCCGAAACCCAATTGACCCTGATCGTATGAACCAAAACCAAATAGATGTCCGTCGGCCCGCAACGCTAAGCTGTGTTCATGGCCAGCCGCAATTGCTGTAATCCCGGTCAACCAAACCACTTTCACCGGCGCTGTGCGATCAATTAACGTCGTATCACCACACTGGCCTCTAAAGTTCCCTCCCCACGACCAGACAGTGCCATCGTTCCGCAAAGCGATCATGTGATACCCGCCGGTCGCGATCGCCGTCACGCCATTAATTCCCGCGACCTGACCCGGCGCACTGCGATCAGTCATTGTTCCGTCGCCTAGCTGGCCACGCCAATTGCTGCCCCATGTCCAGATGGTTCCATCAGAACGAATCACGGCTGAGTAGCTGATTGTCACTAGACCCGAATTAAAAAACTGGAACCCGTCGCCAGCCGCAATACTGGTGACGTTTGAAATGCCATTAACTTGAGCAGGTACATTTCGACCTGTGGAAACAGGAACACCCAACTGACCGCTTTCATTAGCGCCAAAGGACCAAACTGTGCCGTCGTTTTTAAGAACCAGCGAGTGATTGATACCCGCGGCCACGGCGGTGACGTTTGAAAGGTTTGGTATTTGAATCGGGCTGAGGCGATCAACATTAGAACCATCACCCAACTGGCCCGAAGAATTGTCACCCCATGCCCAAACAGTTCCATCAGATTTCAGCGCAAGGTTATGAGTACCGCCGGCACTGATCTGTGTGATTCCGGAAAGACCAGGAACTGCTGCAGGTCTTCGATTATCGAGCGTGGTCCCATTTCCTAATTGGCCTTTGTCGTTTCTGCCCCAGGCCCAAACGACACCATTTGACCGTAGTGCGATGGTGTGAAAGATCCCGCCATCGATCTGCGTTAGCGCGCCAACTCCGACAATGCGAACCGGCACTTTTCGATCTGAGAGTCCACCATCGCCGATTTGTCCGAACTGTCCCCATCCCCAACCCAAACCGTTACCATCGTTGCGGATTGCAAAAGATTGACTACTTCCGGCACCTATCTTTACTAAACCAGTCTGCGGAATGAGATTTGGTTGAGCAGCTTCAGTAGTAATGCTTGTCGCATTATTACTGGTGGTTAGATCAGTGAGGTTCGAAGAAACATTGACTGAGTTAGTGTAAGGCGACGATGCGCCAAGAGTGGTCCTGCCCACCACCTGGATCGAGACTGATCCTCCTGGACTGAGTGGCCCGGTATTTATCTTGAGAGTTAAAGCTGATGACTGCGTGCATGTTCCCTGGGATGTTGTGCAAGACACAAGGTCCGTAAATCCAGGCAAAGTATCAGTGAGCACTGCGTTGACAACACTTGATGGCCCCAGGTTGTTAGCGGTTATGTTCCAGGTGGTTGTCTGG